>NZ_JAELTZ010000049.1:0-29220 GCF_016429115.1 Aquitalea sp. ASV15
GCCATAACCCGGTGGCCCGTGAAATGGGCCGCACCCTGCAGCCGGCACTGCAATTGTGGGCCTATGTGCAATCGATTCCGGAAAGCGGCCGCGCCATCATCGGCCTGGGCAAGCGTGATGCCGCCTTCGATGCCGGACTGCCACAGGTGTCACTGCATTTCCGCCCCGGCAGCAGCACGGTGCCACAGCCGGCGCCGGCCGACTGGATCGTCAGCGCCATGATGGACCAGCACGCCTTCATGCGCATTCCGGCCGATGCCGACCTGCAGGTGGGCGACATGCTGGCCTTCGAAATATCCCATCCCTGCCTCACCTTCGACAAATGGCGTCAGCTGCTGCTGGTGGACGATGCCCTCAATGTCACCGGTGCGGTGGAAACCCTGTTTTAGACCAGAAGCACCACCAAGACCGCCCTCGCAACGAACGGGGGCGGCATCCTCCCCCCTACTACAAGGAGAACCCACATGACCCCAGTCCTGGGCAGCCAGCTGCTGCTGTATGCCGCCATCGCCATTATCGCGCTGGTGATTCTGATTGCACGTTATCGCATCAACCCCTTTATCGTCCTGACGGTGGTGTCCATCGGCCTGGCCCTGGCCGCACAGATGCCGGCCAAGGACATCATGGCCGCCTATGAAACAGGCGTGGGCAAGACGCTGGGCCATATCGCGCTGGTGGTGGCCTTGGGCACCATGCTGGGCAAGATGATGGCCGAATCGGGTGGTGCCGAGCGCATTGCCCTGACCCTGATCGACAAGTTCGGCGAAAAGAACGCGCACTGGGCCATGGTATGCATCGCCTTTGTCTGCGGCCTGCCGCTGTTCTTCGAAGTGGGCTTCGTGCTGCTGATTCCAATTGCCTTTACCGTGGCCAAGCGCGCTGGCGTGTCGATGCTGCTGGTCGGCCTGCCGATGGTGGCCGGCCTGTCGGTGGTGCATGGCCTGGTGCCGCCGCACCCGGCCGCCATGCTGGCGGTAAGCGAATACGGCGCCCAGGTGGGCAAGACGGTGTTCTACGCCATCATTGTCGGAGTCCCCACCGCCATCATCGCCGGTCCGGTCTTTGCCAAATTCATTGCACCGCGCATCCAGCTGCCCGCTGACAACCCCATCGCCGACCAATTCACCGAACGCGATACCACCCCGCGTGAACTGCCAGGCTTCGGCATCACCATCGCCACCATCCTGCTGCCGGTATTCCTGATGCTGCTGGGCGGCTGGGCCAATGTGCTGAGCGACAAGGGCAGCGTCCTGAACGGCCTGTTGCTGTTCATCGGCAACTCGGTGATCGCCCTGCTGATCGCCACCCTGGTCAGTTTCTGGACGCTGGGCATTGCCCGTGGTTTCACCCGCGACAACATCCTCAAGTTCACCAACGAGTGCCTGGCGCCCACTGCCGCCATTACCTTGCTGGTGGGCGCCGGCGGTGGTCTGAACCGCATCCTGATCGAAACCGGCGTCACCAAGGAGATCATTGCGCTATCGGCCCAGTTCCAGCTGTCGCCCCTGCTGCTGGGCTGGCTGCTGGCCGTGCTGATGCGGGTGGCCACCGGCTCGGCCACCGTCGCCATGACCACTGCTGCCGGCATCGTCGCCCCCATTGCCCTGGCCAGCGGCTATCCGCATCCGGAATTGCTGGTGCTGGCCACCGGCGCCGGTTCGCTGATCCTGTCGCACGTCAACGATGGCGGTTTCTGGCTGGTCAAGGAATACTTCAACATGACAGTTATCCAGACCCTGAAAACCTGGACTGTTCTGGAAACCCTGATCTCCGTCGTCGCCTTCCTGCTGACCCTGGGCCTGGCCCAGCTGCTGTAAGCGCACGACCGCACCTGAAGAAAGCCCTAGCGTGGACATCCTGTATCTGATTCGCAGCCGTCTGGACCAGCTCAGCCCAACCCAGCTGAAAGTCGCCGAAGCCATTCTGGACGACGTCCGTTTTGCCGCCTCGGCCGGCATCGAGCAACTGGCGGCCAAGGCCGGTGTCAGCCCGGCGGCCATGTCGCGCTTTGCCAAGGCCATGGACTGCGAAGACATCCGCACCCTGCGCATGCGGCTGGCACAGGCGGCCACGGTGGGGCAGCGCTTTCTGGACGGCAGCCAGCTGCCCGCCGAGCCGGCCAGCTTTTTCGGCAATATCGTCGCCGATATCGAAACCACCCTGCGCCGTCACCTGGCGGGTTTTGACGAGCAGCAGTTCAGCGCCGCCGTCGACCTGATCTGCCAGGCAGATCGCCTGGTCGCATTCGGCGTGGGCGGCGGCTCCACCGTGTTCTCCGACGAACTGCAGTTCCGCCTGGTCAGGCTGGGCCATATGCTGACCACCTATCACGATCCGGTGCTGATGCGCATCAGCGCGGCCACCCTGGGGCCGCATGATCTGCTGATCGTGCTGTCCACCACCGGCATCACGCCCGAAGTGCTGTCGGCAGTCGACATCGCCCGTGGCTACGGCACCCGCCTGCTGGCGCTGACCCGGCCTGACAGCCCGCTGGCACAGCGGGCCGATGTGGTGCTGCCGGTATTCCTGGACGAAACCGACTTTATCTACAAACCCACGGCAGCCCGTTACGGCATGCTGCTGGCGGTAGACATCCTCGCCACCGAACTGGCCCTGCGCCAGCCGGAGCACAGCCAGGAGCTGCTGCGCCGCGTCAAGCTGGCACTGGACGATTACCGCCACGGCGAAGACCGGCTGCCGCTTGGAGACTGAACCATGCATACCTACGACACCCTGATCCGCCGCGCCACCATCGTCGACGGCAGCGGCGCGGCGGCCTATGTGGCCGATGTCGGCATCCGCCAGCAGCGCATTGCCCTGCTCGGCACGGCCGGCGCGGCCACCGCCGAACACACCATCGATGGCGAGGGGCTGATACTGGCCCCCGGCTTTATCGATGTGCACACGCACGACGACACCATGGTGATCCGCCAGCCGCAGATGCTGCCCAAGCTCAGCCAGGGCGTGACGACGGTGATTGTCGGCAACTGCGGCATCAGTGCCTCGCCGGTCAGCCTGCAAGGCGAACCGCCAGACCCGATGAACCTGCTGGGGCCAAGGGAAGCCTTCCGCTATCCGCGCTTTGCCGATTACCGGGCGGCAGTGGAACAGGCCGAACCGGCGGTCAATGTGGCAGCGCTGGTAGGACATACCGCCTTGCGCAGCAACCATCTGGACCGGCTGGACCGCACCGCCACCCAGACCGAAATCAGCGCCATGCGCGCCCAGCTGGCCGACAGCCTGCGCCATGGCGCACTGGGGCTGAGCAGCGGGCTGGCCTATGCCTCGGCCTTCAGTGCCGACAGCAGCGAAGTGGAACAACTGGCAGCCGAACTGAACAGCTGCGGCGGCATCTACACCACCCATCTGCGCAGCGAATTCGAACCGGTACTGGAAGCCATGGACGAAGCCTGGCGCGTGGGTCGCCATGCCAACAGCCCGGTCATCGTGTCGCACATGAAATGTGCCGGCAAAGGCAACTGGGGTCGCAGCCCGCAGCTGCTGGCCTCGCTGGAAAATGCCGCCCGCCACCAACAGGTAGGGTGCGACTGCTATCCCTACTCGGCCAGCTCCTCCACCCTCGACCTGAAACAGGTCACCAGCGATTTCGAGATTTTCATCACCTGGTCCACCCCGCATCCGGAAATGGCCGGCCAGACGCTGCAAGCCATTGCCGCACAATGGCAGCTCCCCCTGCTGGACGCCGCGCGCAAGCTGCAACCGGCCGGTGCGGTGTATCACGGCATGGACCCGGCCGATATGGAAAACATCCTGCGCCATCCGCTAACCATGGTCGGCTCGGACGGCCTGCCGGAAGACCCGCTGCCCCACCCGCGGCTGTGGGGAGCCTTTCCCCGCGTGCTGGGCTACTACTGCCGCGAACGCAAGCTGTTCAGCCTGGAAACCGCCGTGCACAAGATGACCGGCCTGTCCGCCAGCCGTTTCGCGCTGGACGAACGCGGCCTGATCCGCCTGGGCTACTGGGCTGACCTGGTGCTGTTCGACGCCGCCACCATCCATGACACCGCCACCTTCCATGCACCGATCCAGGCCGCGGCAGGCATTAATGCGGTATGGGTCAATGGTGCGCTCAGTTGGCAGGACAAGGCCGCCACCACCGTGCGCGCCGGCCGCTTCCTGCCGCGTACCCGTGATATCCGCTGCAGTTTTCCTGGCTTTACCCCACTGACCTCAGACAAGGAAACCCGCTCATGAGCGATTTGAAACGATTTGGCATAGCCGGCGGTACCGGCGGCCAGCAAATGCCTTTTGCCCGTGCCGTGCAGGCTGCCGATGGCTGGCTGTATGTCTCCGGCCAGACCCCCATGGTCAATGGTGAAGTGATAGAAGGTGGCATCGTCACCCAGTCGCACCAGTGCATCCAGAACGTGATGGCCATCCTCAAGGAGGCCGGCTACGGACCGGAACACGTGGTGCGCTGTGGCGTGTGGCTGGATGACACCCGCGACTTCGCCTCGTTCAACCGCGTCTTCCTGCAGTACTTCGGCGATCACCCGCCCGCCCGCGCCTGCGTGCAGTCCAGCATGGTGATCGACTGCAAGGTGGAAGTGGACTGCATCGCCTACAAGAAGCCCTGACCGGCAAGCCCGCCCCGTCCGGCCGTTGTCCTCTGGACAACGGCCATGCATCCCGTCACAGGAAAGACCGCAACATGCATATTGCCTGCCTTGGTGAAGGCATGATCGAACTGAGCGGCCAGCCGCTACAGCGCCGCTTTGGCGGCGATACCCTGAACACCGCCATTTATCTGGCCCGCGTATTGGACGGCAGCCCGCACCAGGTGCGCTATCTGAGCGGCATGGGCAATGACAGCCTCAGCCGTCAGCTGCTGACTGACTGGCAGGCCGAAGGCGTGGATGTCAGCCACATTGTCATCCTGCCGGGCAAACTGCCCGGCCTGTACATGGTGGAAACCGATGCCCGTGGCGAACGCAGCTTTCTGTACTGGCGCAACGACAGTGCCGCCCGGCATTACTTTGCCTCCGGCATCGACTTTGCCAGCCTGCTGCACACTGCCCAGCTACAGGCGGTTTACCTGTCCGGCATTTCGCTGGCCCTGTTCAAGGAGCAAGAACGCCAACGCCTGCTGGAAGCCCTGCGCGACTTCGCCCGCGACGGTGGCAAAATCTGGTTCGACAATAATTTCCGCCCCTCGCTGTGGAGCGCGGCGCAGGCGCGTGCCGGTCATGAAGCCGTACTGGCGCTGGCCGATGTTGCCCTGCTGACCCTGGACGATGAACAAGCGCTATACGGGCCTGAAACCGCCGAGGCTGTGGCCGAGCGCACCCTGGCACTGGGCTGCAAGGAGGTGGTGATCAAGCGCGGCGGCGAGCCCTGCCTGCTGGCCAGCAGCGAACTGCGCGCTGAAGTACTGGCCACCGCCGTGCCACAGGTGGTGGACACCACCGCAGCCGGCGATTCCTTTGCTGCCGGTTATCTGGCCAGCCGGGTCCTGGGTTCCCCCCCCACCCAGGCCGCCGCCTATGCCCACCGCCTGTCTGCTGCCGTCATTGCCCACCGCGGAGCCATCATCCCGCGCGATGCCATGCCACAGCGCTGATTGGCCGTTAGGCTGACTTGAACACCGGCAGCTTGCCGGTGTTTCGCTTGTGGCAATCACCCATGCGCTGAAGCAGGAGGCTGCCGATGGACATGTATCGCTTGCGTCATGATCACTATTTTATGAGAGCGCTGCGAGAGCAGGCGCGCCATGGCCTGCATGGCGATATCACCCGTTTCACCGATCAGGAACTGTTTGAGCTGATGAAGGTGGAGGAGCATTTCAGGGAATGGCAGCGCAGGCAGGCCAACTTATTGTTCGATGGTGAAACCCTGTTTTGGCAAGAAACCGCCCAGGAAAAAAAATGGACCGCTTATTCTGGTCGTAAGGGTTATTGGTCGCCCAGGTTTCAAAACCTCAGGGATAAAGGGCCGATTCCTGAAGGCTCCTATTTGCTTAAACAGAGTGAGTTTTATACCTGGGAAGGAACAGACTCATTTAGTCGCCTGATCTGTTTTACTGGATGGCTTCACTGGAAACTGGGAAAGTGGCCTAATTGTAGGACAGCATGGGGTGAGCAACGAATAGCATTGATTCCTCAGACACATACTAATGTCCATGGCCGCAATGGCTTTACCATTCATGGCGGAGAATTTCCGGGCTCAGCGGGGTGTGTTGATTTGACCAATAGCATGGGCAGTTTTGCAGAGTCCTTCCAGCACTATGGTAAGGATATGTTGCTGGAGGTGCGTTACAAGTACCTACCCGATGGTCAAGGCTACCACCGCAGCCGGTTAGAACGGAATTAGATCATGTTCAAAAATGCATATAAAATCAAAACCAGCCTTCTGCATGGATTAAAACTACCACTCAGTCTTTATTTGCTTTTTATTATAACAATTGGCGGATTTAATAATATATTCAAATCATTAGATCAAGCACCAGAACACCACAGAGTCTTTCTACTCATTGTAAAACTACCCCCTTCGATTCAATATTACCTTTCAAACAAAACCGCGGAATTAGTTATTTATTATAGCTGGGCAGTATTTGACATCATCGCAGCAGGACTAGCCCTACTAATGTTATGGCGACCCATTCAAATAAAAAACAAGTGGCTGCTATGGTTGCCATTCATTGCCAATACATCAATATTTTTTTACTTCTGCCTGATCATGTATGGCGTACTGTAGTCGACCACACCAGCATCCAGAATAAATTAACCACTTTACAGAATACATTAAGTCCCACAGCACTTCAGCGTACCATAGACTCCAGCTTGATAGCCATGGGCATCACAGCAATCATGCTACGGTATGTTCCAGAGGAAATTATGAAAACCTGGGCGATATTGAGTGCAAAATCCATTGCCAGCTTTATTTTATTATCATTCCTGCTATCGATGATGCATGACTTGCTGTTTCCATACGACCAAGTGAGCGAGCAATATAGAATTTATCTCTGGGAAATCCAGAGACATAGCAAGATATTTTTCTACCTGCTCACCATTACAAATATTGCCCTAACGCTTATTGCATTAATTCCCCTATGGCTACCTATCACTTCTTTTAAAAAAATCTTATTGGCATTACCTTTACTCATATTATTTACTTTGCAACTGGCATGCACATGGTGCATCCATGACTGCTGGGACGGCTTGTAATAAACCTGCAACGCATGCGCATGGACAAGTATTCATTTCCAGCACTAAGGACGGCAATACAAGCCTGGTTGCTAAGCGGACTGAAAATACTGCTCAGCCTTTATCTGCTTTTTATTCTGATAGTGGGTGGGCTGTATAATATACTAGCGCCATTTGACGAAACACCAGAATCCCACAGAGTCTTCCTGCTCATCGAACAATTCCCTTATCCGATTCGCCATTATATTTCAAACAAATACTTGGAAATGGTTATTTATTATGGCTGGGCAGCATTTGACATCATCGCAGCAGGACTAGCCCTGCTAATGGTATGGCGACCCATTCAAATAAAAAACAAGTGGCCGCTATGGTTGCCATTCGTTGCCAATACATCAATATTTTTTTACTTCTGCCTGATCATGTATGGCGTACTGTAGTCGACCATAACAACATCCCGATCAAATTAACCACTTTTAGAATACATTTAACCGACTTGGCTATTGCTGGCAGACTGTTCAGCGCTGCTTCCACCACCAGCTGGTATCCGGCTTGGCATTGCCGGGCGGTAATTCGGTATTGGCTATCTGGGTGGTTTGCCAGCCATAATCGGCCAGCAGCCGGATGGCGTCGGCATGGTGACGCAGGAATAGCGCCTTGAAACTGCCATCGCGCTCGGCCATTTTCAGGCCCTGCAACACGCGCCCGGCCAGCACAGTGTTTTGCTTGCTCACCCAGAAATAGACGGGAAAGGGGTAATAGAGGGCCTTGGTCTTCTCCAGCATCAAGCCGGGGTAGCGCGGCAGCTGTTCCTGCATTTCGCTGCCCACCTCGTTCAGCCCGCGTGGAAAAGCATCAAAACGGCCGGCGGCCAGCATCTCGAACAGGCTTTCATAGCCAATGGATCCCAGCACTTCATAGCCATTGCTTTTCAGGATGGGGTAATCGGCCCATTGACTGTTCATGCCCAGCCGGACAGCCGCACGAAACTGCTGTGCACTCATGCCACGCATGAGGGAGGCATCCTGCTTGCGCACGAAAAACACCCGGTAACCGATGATGCCCTTGAGAATGTCCAGCCGTACCGGCTGCAGCAGCCTTTCCCGCTGCAGATTCGGCGCAAAGGCCAGCACATCCACCTTGCCGCTGCTCAGCAGCTGTTCGGCACGCCATTGCGTTGGCTGGTCGTTCAGTGGCAATAGCCGATAGTGGATGTGATCCACTTTTTCGACATGCTCCAGTGCCAGTTTGAGCAGGTCCCAGCGGTAGGTGTAAATGCTGCCAGCCGGATAGTAACGGATGATGTGCTCGTCCGCCCGGGCGGCGGGGCTGACCAGCAGGCAGCCCAGTGCCAGCAGGTGGACGCAGCGCATGAAACGGCAAATGAGAGTGCTGGCAATACTGGATGATGGCATGGTGTCCCGTCCTGAGCCGTCAGAGCTTACGCAAGCAATATGAAACTTGATCGTTCGCCATGACGTCTGGCAGGTGGCGCCAGAGGATAAGGACAAGCTTGCCGCCGGACGGATGGGCGGATAGCACAGGACAGAAAGGGGACGCGGCCATGCGGCGGCGCAGCCTGCCGGCCGCACCGCCGCGACGGATCAATGCTGACCGCTGCAGGCAGACAGGCGCTGTACCGCCAGGCAGGCCGCCGGGCGCAGCTCGGCCGCTTCGCCCTGCTCCACCGCCTGCGCCAGCCGCTGGCGCATGGCCGGGGCCCAGAAGCGTTGCAGATGGCTGGCGATTTCTGTTGCAGCATCTTCCTCGCTGCAATCGGCGCTGAAAAAGTCGCTGATCTGATTGGCCATCTTCACCAGGTGTGACGGGTTCATTGCACCTCCTCCCCACGGCCTTGTCGCAGCAGTTCCTGTTGCTGACGGCTGAAATGGCGGTAACGCTGCTGCCATTCCGATGGCTGCTTGACCTTGATGATTTCCACCGCAGTCACCTTGTATTCCGGGCAGTTGGTGGCCCAGTCGGAATTATCGGTGGTGATGACATTGGCCCCGGATTCCGGGAAATGGAAGGTGGTGTACACCACCCCGGCGGCCACCCGTTCGCTGACCTTGGCGCGCAGCACGGTTTCGCCGGCGCGGCTGGCCACGCCCACCCAGTCGCCATCGACAATGCCACGGTTCTCGGCATCGGCGGGGTGGATTTCCAGCTGGTCCTCCTCGTGCCAGGCCACGTTGCCGGTGCGGCGGGTTTGCGCGCCGACATTGTACTGGCTGAGGATGCGCCCGGTGGTGAGCAGCAGCGGGAAGCGGCTGTTGACGCGCTCTTCGGTCGGCACATAGCGGGTGATCATGAAGCGGCCCTTGCCGCGCACGAATTCGCCGATATGCATGGTGACCGTGCCATCCGGCGCTGCCGCATTGCATGGCCATTGCAGGCTGCCGTGGCGGTCCAGCGCGGCATAGCTGACGCTGTTGAAAGTAGGCGTCAGGCGGGCGATTTCATCCATGATTTCCGATGGATGGCGGTAATCCATCGCATAACCCAAGGCCTGGGCCAGGGCCACGGTGACTTCCCAGTCAGCCTTGCCGCCCAGCGGGTCCATCACCTTGCGCACGCGCGAGATGCGACGCTCGGCATTGGTGAAGGTGCCGTCCTTTTCCAGGAAGGAGCTGCCCGGCAAGAACACATGGGCAAACTTGGCGGTTTCATTCAGGAAGATATCCTGTACCACCACGCACTCCATGGCCGACAGCGCGGCTGTGACATGCTGGGTGTTGGGGTCGCTCTGCGCGATGTCCTCGCCCTGGCAGTACAGCGCCTTGAAGCTGCCATCCAGCGCCGCCTCGAACATATTGGGAATGCGCAGGCCGGGTTCGTTGTGCAGCGACACGCCCCAGGCCTGTTCGAATTCGGCACGCACCACGTCGTCCGACACATGGCGGTAACCGGGGAATTCGTGCGGGAAGCTGCCCATGTCGCAGGAGCCTTGCACATTGTTCTGGCCGCGCAGCGGGTTCACCCCCACGCCTTCGCGGCCGATATTGCCGGTGGCCATGGCCAGGTTGGCAATCGCCATCACCGAGGTACTGCCCTGGCTGTGTTCGGTCACCCCCAGGCCGTAATAAATGGCGGCATTGTCGGCGCGGGCATACAGCCGGGCGGCAGCGCGGATGTCGTCCGCCGCCACGCCGCATACTTCAGCCATCGCTTCCGGCGCGTGTTCCGGCTGGGCGACAAAGTGCCGCCAATGGCCAAAGGCTTCGCTATCGCAACGGGCGGCGACAAAGTCCTCGTCCAGCAGCCCTTCGGTGACGATGACATGGGCCAAGGCATTGAGCATGGCCACATTGGTGCCGGGACGCAGCGCCAGATGATGGGCGGCGCGGGCGTGGATGGCATCCACCAGATCGATACGGCGCGGGTCGATGACTATCAGCTGCGCACCCTCGCGCAGGCGGCGTTTCAATTGCGAGGCAAATACCGGATGGGCATCGCTGGGGTTGGCACCAATCACCAGCACTACGTCGGCCTGCATCACCGAGTCGAAACTCTGGGTACCGGCGGATTCACCCAGCGTCTGTTTCAGGCCATAACCGGTGGGCGAATGGCAGACGCGGGCGCAAGTGTCGACGTTGTTGTTGCCAAAGGCGACACGCACCAGCTTTTGCACCAGATAGGTTTCTTCATTGGTGCAGCGGCTAGAGGTGATGCCGCCCACCGCGTCGCGGCCATATTGTTGCTGGATACGGCGGAATTCGCTGGCAGCGTGATTGAGCGCCACTTCCCAGCTCACCTCCTGCCACGGCGCGTCGATGCTGTGGCGGATCATCGGCTTGGTGATGCGGTCAGGGTGGGTGGCATAGCCCCAGGCAAAGCGGCCCTTGACACAGGAGTGGCCATGGTTGGCCTGGCCGTTCTTGTCCGGCACCATGCGCACCAGCTGATTACCCTTGAGCTCAGCCCGGAAGGAACAACCCACGCCGCAATAAGCGCAGGTGGTGATGACGCTGCGCTCCGGCTGGCCCCACTGGATGACGCTCTTTTCCATCAGCGTGGCAGTCGGGCAGGCCTGGACGCAGGCGCCGCAGGACACGCACTCCGAGCCGAGAAAATCCGCCCCGCCCGCCGGGCTGACGCGGGAATCGAACCCGCGTCCGGCAATGGTCAGCGCAAAAGTGCCCTGGGTTTCTTCACAGGCGCGCACGCAGCGGTTGCACACAATGCACTTGGACGGGTCGTAATCAAAATAAGGATTGGAAACGTCTTTCTGGTCCTGCAGATGGTTGGCCCCGTCCATGCCATAGCGCACTTCGCGCAGGCCCACCTGCCCGGCCACGGTTTGCAGCTCGCAATTGCCATTGGCACTGCAGGTAAGGCAATCGAGCGGATGGTCGGAGATATACAGCTCCATCACGCCGCGACGCAGTTTGGCCAGCTTTTCGCTCTGGGTGCGCACCACCATGCCGGGCGAAACCGGGGTGGTACAGGAGGCCGGATAGCCGCGATGGCCGTCGATTTCCACCATGCACATGCGGCAGGAGCCAAACGGCTCCAGGCTGTCGGTGGCGCACAGCTTGGGGATGGCGGTGTCCAGCAAGGCCGCCGCGTGCATGACCGAAGTACCCGGCGGCACGCTGATGTTCTGGCCGTCGATGGTGAGGGTGATGCTGGCCTCGCCGGGGCGGGCCGGCGTGCCCATGTCCTTGTTGCAGGATGCACCTGCTCCGCATTGGCAGCTCATCGTGCTTGCTCCTGAGTGTCCAGCCCGAAGTCGGCCGGGAAATGACGCATGGCGCTTTGTACCGGGAACGGCGTCATGCCGCCCAGCGCGCACAAAGAGCCGTATTGCATGGTGTCGCACAAATCATCCAGCAGAGCACGCTGGCGTTCGCGCTCGGCGCTATCCGGTGCCGCCAGCAGGCGCTCGATGACTTCCACCCCGCGGGTAGAGCCAATGCGACAGGGCGTGCATTTGCCGCAGGATTCCTCGGCACAGAACTGCATGGCAAAGCGTGCCATCTGCCCCAGGTGCAGGCTGTCATCGCACAGCACCGCACCGCCGTGGCCCAGCATGGCACCTATCGCGGCCAGCGCTTCGTAATCCAGCGGGGTATCAAACTGCGACGGTGGAATCCACGCGCCCAGCGGGCCGCCCAGCTGCACGGCTTTTACCGGTTTGCCGCTGGCGGTGCCGCCGCCGTAATCGAACACCAGCTCACGCAAGGTCAGACCAAACGCCCGTTCCACCAGCCCGCCACGCCGTACATTGCCTGCCAACTGGAAAGCCATGGTGCCCAGCGAGCGGCCCATGCCGAAATTACGATACCAGCTGGCCCCGCGCGACATGATCAGCGGTACCGAAGCCAGCGACAGTACGTTATGTACCAGGGTGGGCTGGCCGAACAGGCCGTGCAAGGCTGGTAGCGGCGGCTTGGCGCGCACCGTGCCGCGGCGGCCTTCGACAGATTCCAGCAGCGAGGTTTCCTCGCCGCAGATATAGGCCCCGGCACCTTCGCGCACTTCAATCTCGAATTCATGGCCGCCGTGGGCCACATCCTCGCCCAGATAGCCATGGGCGCGGGCAATGTCGATGGCCTGACGCAGCACGGCAATGGCCGGGGCGTATTCGGAGCGCACATAGATATAGCCACGGCTGGCACCCACCGCCAGCCCGGCAATGGTCATGCCTTCGATCAGCAGGAAGGGGTCGCCTTCCATCAGCATGCGGTCGGCAAAGCTGCCGGAATCGCCCTCGTCGGCATTGCACACCACGTATTTCTGTTCCGCCTGGGCCTGACGCACGGTGCGCCACTTGATACCAGCCGGGAAAGCCGCACCGCCACGGCCACGCAGGCCGGATTCCAGCACCTCGGCCACGATTTCGTCGTGGCTCAGCCGTGCAGCGTGCTCCAGCCCCTGATAACCACCGTGAGCCAGATAATGTTCCAGCGACAGCGGGCTGGTAATGCCGGCGCGGGCAAACAGCAGGCGCTGCTGGGTTTTCAGATAGGGCAGCTGTTCCACCAGCCCCACCGACAACAAATGATCGCCATTGGCAGCCAGGTCTACATCCAGCAGGCTGGCCACGTCATCCGGGCTGACTTCACGATAACCGGCACGGCCTTGCGGGGTGTCCACCTCCACCAGCGGCTCCAGCCAGAACAGGCCGCGCGAGCTGGTGCGCACGATATCGATGTCCAGATTGCGGCGTGCTGCTTCGGCGGCGAACGCTGCCGCCACGGCATCCGCGCCTACGGCGCAGGCTACCGAATCCATCGGGATATACAGGGTCAGCATTTTGCCTCCTTGCTAAAGGATGCCAGCAGGGCGCTGAGTTTTTCCGGCGTGACGCGGGCGTGCAGCTGGCCATCCAGCTGCAAGGCCGGGGCACAGGCACAGGCCCCCAGGCAGTAGACCGGGCGCAACTCCAGCTGGCCGTCCGCCGTGTGGCCGTGATCCTCCACCCCCAGTTGCGTGCGCAGCTGGGCGGCCAGCGTCTCGGAGCCCATGCTCTGACAGGCTTCGGCACGGCACAGCCGCAAGCTGTGCGCGGCAGGCGGGGTGGTACGGAAATCGTGATAGAAGCCGATGACGCCATGCACCTCGGCCTGGCTCTGGTTCATGGCACGGGCAATGGCCGGGATGGCATCCGCCGGAATATGGCCCAGTGCATCCTGTACG
Source organism: Aquitalea sp. ASV15 (assembly GCF_016429115.1). NCBI lineage: Bacteria > Pseudomonadati > Pseudomonadota > Betaproteobacteria > Neisseriales > Chromobacteriaceae > Aquitalea > Aquitalea sp. ASV15. Next base: position 13,803 of record NZ_JAELTZ010000049.1, read on the forward strand.
GCGTGCAGCAGCGGCAGCAGGCCGCCGGGCAGGTCCCGGTATTGCTGCAGCAATTGCTGGAGTGTCTCTTGTTGTTGTGCGTTCATGCTTGCGGTCCTGCGCGTGAGCCCTGCTTGAAAACATGCTGAGTGACTGCCAGACGGCAAGATTGCGCCGTCTGGCAGCACACTGCAATGCCCAATTGGCGTTAGCTGCCAGCCGGGCAACTACTCCTTGATGGTGAGCTCAGTGTCAGGCCGCGCTGAGCAATTGCAGATGCGGGTCGATGACGAATTTCTTTGGTGCGCCACCATCGAAAGCCGCATAGCCCTGCGGGGCCTGATCCAGCGTGATCAACTCCACGCCCACCACTTCGGCAATATTGATGCGGTCCCACAAAATGGCCTGCATCAGTGCACGGTTGTACTTCATCACCGGAGTCTGGCCGGTGAAGAAGGCGTGAGACTTGGCCCAGCCCAGCCCCAGCCGTACCGACAGGCTGCCCTTGCGCGCCGCGTCGTCCTTGGCGCCGGGGTCGTCGGTCACGTACAGGCCGGGAATGCCGATGCGCCCTGCTTCGCGGGTGACTTCCATCAGCGAATTGAGCACGGTGGCCGGGGCCTCCTGTTGCGAACCAGCATGGCCGTGGCCACGCGCTTCGAAACCGACAGCATCAATGGCGCAGTCCACTTCCGGCACGCCCAGAATGGCGGCAATCTGCTCGGCCAGCGTGGCGTCCTGCGACAGGTCGGCAGTTTCAAAACCCACCGCCCGCGCATGCACCAGCCGCGCCGGGTTCACATCGCCCACAATCACCACCGCTGCGCCCAGCAAGCGGGCGGAAGCCGCCGCCGCCAGACCTACCGGCCCTGCCCCGGCCACATACACCGTGCTGCCGGGGCCGGCACCTGCCGACACCGCACCGTGATAACCGGTAGGCAGAATGTCAGACAGGCAGGTGAGATCGCGGATCTTGGCCATGGCCTGATCGCGGTCGGGGAATTTCAGCAGGTTGAAGTCGGCATAAGGCACCATCACGTATTCCGCCTGCCCGCCCACCCAGCCGCCCATGTCGACATAGCCATAGGCTCCGCCAGCGCGGGAGGGGTTCACCGACAGGCACACGCCGGTGTGCTGCTCCTTGCAGCAACGGCAACGGCCGCACGCCACATTGAACGGCACCGACACGATGTCGCCCTTTTTCAGGGTTTCCACATCGCTGCCCAGCTCGATCACCTCGCCGGTGATTTCATGCCCCAGCACCAAGCCGGAAGGCGCGGTGGTGCGGCCTCGCACCATGTGCTGGTCCGAGCCACAGATATTGGTGCTGAGTACTTTCAGGATGACCCCATGGCCCAGCTTGCGGCCCTGGGGGGATACCAGTTCGGGAAAGGGAATGGACTGTACTTCTACCTTGCCTGGCCCTACATAAACGACTCCGCGGTTACCCGTCATTGTTGTCTCCTCACTGCAACTGCATCGGAGCGCGCCCCGCTCCGGGGGGAGCCTGCGCCAGCCATGGCTGGCGGCCCACCTCAAGATAAGGGAGCGGGTGCTGGGCAACTTGAACAAATGCGACAGGATTACGGTGGATCACGTCTGTGGGCTGTTCGCCCGGTGGATAAAAAAACCTGTGTAATCATGGGGTTTTATGTATGAAAACGGTGGTGGACGGGGAATGGAGCGGGGTCGGTACGGTGCTTAATTGCCTTCGCGCTCGAGGTTGCCGCCACAAAGTAAAAACAGGTGTTGCATCCGCTCACGCGGATGATGTTTTGTGTTGCCGCTTCCGCGCGGCGGACGGGAAAGAGGGCTTGCCTGGCCAAGCCCTCCTTCACCTCCAAGGCCACCCCACAAGCATGGCCTGCGGCTGCCCGACAGGTCCCGTCCGTGGCGAGGCGCGCCTGAACTCGCGATTTGCTAACGTCAAATCGCTCAGACAGGGCAGGCGCTTAAGACCTCGCCCCGGCCACCTGTCGGCATGCTTGACGGGGCCCATGGGCGCGTTGGTGCGGTGGTTTCTCAGATCACACCGGCTTGTATTTATCACTAGGCAATCGTCCCGACATCCTGTTTTCATTTCCCCATTAAAACCTCTGTCGAGGGGAACGGGTCCCGTCAGCGCGAGCCGACGCAGGCGTGCCGCTCAGGGTGTTAAGCGGTCGGCTGTCCGCAGCGGCGCGACGGTAGCGCGCCGCAAGTTCCGGCCGCGCCCTGGGCGGTGCGGCTGTGGCGGGAATTCGACGCGCTGCGGGTCGCCTTTTCTTTGGGTACTTTCTTTTGGCGAAGCAAAAGCAAAGTACCTCGCCGGCGGGGCGAGACCCGCGAAGTTAAACGCAGTGGCGCAGGATGAAAATCGGGTTGCCATTACCAAGTAAACACAGGTTTTGCATCCGCTGATGCGGATGATGTTTTGTCTTGCCGCTTCCGCGCGGCGGACGGGAAAGAGGGCTTGCCTGGCCAAGCCCTCCTTCACCTCCAAGGCCACCCCACAAGCATGGCCTGCGGCTGCCCGCCAGGACCCGACCGGGCCGAGGCGCGCCTGAACTCGCGATTTGCTAACGTCAAATCGCTCAGACAAAGCAGGCGCTTAAGACCTCGCCCCGGCCACCCGTCGGCATGCTTGACGGGGCCCGTGGGTGGCATCGGTGCGGTGGTTTCTTACATGACACCGGATGGTGTTCATCAGCGCGCAATCGTGCCGACATCCTGTTTTCATTTCCCCATTAAAACCTCTGTCGAGGGGAACGGGTCCCGTCAGCGCGAGCCGACGCAGACGTGCCGCTCAGGGTCTTAAGCGGTCGGCTGTCCGCAGCGGCGCGACGTTAGCGCGCCGCAAGTTCCGGCCGCGCCCTGAGTGGCATGGCAGGGGCGGGAATTCGACGCGCTGCGGGTCGCCTTTTCTTTGGGTACTTTCTTTTGGCGAAGCAAAAGTAAAGTACCTCGACGGCGGGGCGAGACCCGCGAAGTTAAACGCAGTGGCGCTGGATGAAAATCGGGTTGCCATTACCAAGTCAAAACAGGCTTTGTATCCGCTCTCGCGGATGATGTTTTGTCTTGCCGCTTCCGCGCGGCGAACGGGAAAGGGATCTTTGCTTGGCCAAAGATCCCTTTCATCCCTAAAGGCCACCCGGCAAGCATGGCCTGCGGCTGCCCGACAGGGCCCGACCGGTGCGAGGCGCGCCTGAACTCGCGATTTGCTAACGTCAAATCGCTCAGACAGGGCAGGCGCTTAAAACCTCGCCCCGGCCACCCGTCGGCATGCTTGACGGGGCCCATGGGCGCGTTGGTGCGGTGGTTTTCTGATTAACGACACCTGTCGGAGCTGGCCCGGTCCCGTCAGCGCGAGCCGACACAGACGTGCCGCTCAGGGTCTTAAGCGGTCGGCTGTCCGCAGCGGCGCGACGGTAGCAAGCCGCAAGTTCCGGCCGCGCCCTGAGCGGTGCGGCTGGGGCGGGGTAAGCGACGCGCTGCGGGTCGCCTTTTCTTTGGGTACTTTCTTTTTTGGCGAAGCAAAAGAAAGTACCTCGCCGGCGGGGCGAGACCCGCGAAGTTGTATTTGTCTTTGCTTTTCGATGGTTTTCTTGATGCACAAAGGACAAGCATCCGCTCACGCGGATGATAAGAACACAGGTCGGAGCCACCATAGGCTGCACACCCGCCTCCCCAGCAAAAAGCCCCGACCGGGGCCGGGGCTTTCAACAGGTCATCTGCCAATAAAAATCAGTGCCCCAGTGACTTGCTCACCGCAGCCAGTCCAGGCTTGCCATCCAGCGTGGTCACACCGGCCAGCCAGGCTTTCAGGATGTCCGGGTTCTTCTTCAGGTAATCACGCGCGGCGGTTTCCGGCTTCACCTTGTCCATGATCGGGCCCATCACGCGGTTTTCGATGGTGGTGGTGAAGTGCAGGTTATGCAGCAGTTTGCCCACATTCGGACAGCGGGTTTCGTAATCCGGGCTGATGGCAGTGAATACCTTGGCTTCACCCAGGTTGGGGCCGAACACATCGTCGCCGCCGGTCAGGTAGGCCATCTTGTATTTCACGTTCATCGGGTGCGGTTCCCAGCCCAGGAACACCACCCACTTTTTCTGGCGGATGGAGCGTTCCACCTCGGCCAGCATGCCGGCCTCACTCGATTCCACCATCTTGAAACCAGCCAGGTTGAACTGGTTTTTCTTGATCATGCCGTCGATCAGCAAATTACCGTCATTACCCGGTTCGATGCCGTAGATCTTGCCATCCAGCTTGTCCTTGAACTTGGCAATGTCCTTGAAATCCTTCAGGCCACCGGCAGCCACGTAGTCCGGCACTGCTAGCGTGTACTTGGCGCCCACCAGGTTGGGGGTGTCCAGCACCTTGATCTGGCCGGCCTTGACGAAGGGCTCGATCACCGGGGTCATGGACGGGTTCCAGTAGCCCAGGAACACGTCGATCTGCTTGCTCTTGATGCCGGAAAAGGTAATGGGCACCGAGGCAATGGTGGTGGTCGGCTTGTAGCCCAGGCCTTCCAGCACCACGCTGGCCATGCCGGTGGTGGCGGCGATATCGGTCCAGCCGACATCGGCGAAACGGACATTGCGGCATTGCGCCGGGTCATTGGCCAGCGCACTGCCACAGGCAGCCAGCAATAGCGAACCCAGCATCAGCTTGCGAATTTTCATTACACCACTCCCGTATAAATGTTTTGATCAACCCGGTGACAGGATTGCCGTGCCAACACAAGGGTGTTGGTCGCGGAGAACAGGTGGAAAACCAAGGTCTTGCACAGGGTCAAGATTGCCATGTGCGACAAGGACTAGTTGCGCCAGCACGACCGCCACTTGCATCAATGCGCCGTAGAAAAAAAACCAGCCCTGCAAGGAGTAACAGAGCTGGCTGCGCGCACAAGCTGCCGGTTTTGCCGCCCGGCGGCTCAGGCAATGACGGCGGAGTCCACCAGATACTGCTGCCGCTCGCGGCTGGGTGGGTAGCCGAACAGGCCGCGGTAGGATTTGGAAAAGTGCGATGAGGACAGGAAACCACAGGCCACGGTGACTTCCATCACGCTCATATTGGTTTGCAGCAACAGCTCGCGCGCACGGCGCAGGCGCAGGTCCAGGTAGTACTGTGCCGGCGTGGTGTTGAGATAACGCTTGAACAGGCGCTCCAGGTGACGCAGCGACACGCCCAGTTCGTCGGCCAGATTCTCCAGCGAACGCGGGTTTTCGATATTGCTTTCCATCGACAGCGCAGCGTCCACCAGCGTTTCGTGGCCGGTGCCGATACGCGCCAGCAGCGGAATGTGCTGGCGGTCGCCATTGTCGCGCAGGCGGTCGACGATGAACTGCTCGGACACGTCCGCCGCCAGGCTCTTGCCGCCCTTGTGACGGATCAGGTGACACATGAAGTCCAGCGGCGCGGTGCCGCCACTACAGGTAAAGCGGTCGCGGTCCAGCACGAACAGGTCGGAGGTGAACTTGGTCTTGGGGAATTCCTCGCTGATGGACAGCAGGTTTTCCCAGTGGATGGCACAGCGGTAGCCATTGAGCACCCCGGCCTTGGCCAGGGCGAAGGTGCCGGTGCAGATGGCGCCCAGCGGCACGCCCTGGGCGGCAAAACGGCGGATGACGGAAATGGTTTTGTCGTCCACCGCTTCGCGCACCTGCCAACCGCCACAGACAATCAGCATGTCGTATTGCTGCGGGGCTTCGGGCGCAGTGATGGGAGAGAGTTCCAGACCATTGCTGGCGGCGACCGGCTGGCCATCGGCCGACAGCAGGCTCCAGCGATACAACTTCTTGCGTGACAGATAATTGGCCATGCGCAGCGGCTCCACGGCATTGGAGAAGGCGATCATGGAAAATCTGTCGAGCAAGAGGAAACCAATATGCGACAACGATGCGATTTGTTGCGGACCCATGGTGACCTCGGCATGTGATGTGTGTTGATCTGTTTTTGTATGAAGGTGGCCGCAGCGGTGTGGCCGCGGCCCGGCGGGTGGCTCACCCGTCACTAGCTGCCCTGCTCGGCCGCCCGTGTGGTGGGCGTATGGCCGAAACTCTCGGTAATGCGGTCCAGGATGATGGCGAGCAACACCACCGCCAGGCCGCTTTCAAAACCCAGGCCCACATCCAGCCGCTGGATACTGGCCAGTACGTCGTTGCCCAGACCGCCCGCTCCCACCATGGAGGCAATGATCACCATGGACAGCGCCATCATGATGGTCTGGTTGACCCCGGCCATGATGGAGGGCAGCGCGATGGGCAGTTGCACCTTGAACAACAGCTGCCATGAGGTACAGCCAAAGGCATGGCCGGCTTCCACCTGCTCCTTGTTCACCATGCGGATGCCCAGGCTGGTCAGGCGCACGGCCGGCGGTACGGCAAACACCACGGTGGCCAGGATGCCCGGCACCCGGCCCAGGCCAAAGAACATGGCGGCCGGAATCAGGTAGACAAAGGCCGGCATGGTCTGCATGAAGTCCAGTACCGGGCGTACCAGCATGCCCACCAGCTTGTTGCGCGCGCACCAGATGCCCACCGGCACCCCCAGCAGCAGGCTGACACAGGTGGCGGACAGGGTTAGCGCCAGCGTGGCGATGGTCTGGCCCCAGAAGCCGGTGGCCCAGATCAGGCCCAGCGCGGCACAGACAAACAGGGCAAATTTCCAGCCCAGCCGCCAGAAACCGACGGCGGCGAAAATCGCCCCCATCACCAGCGGCGGAATGCCCAGCAACAGGAATTCCACCATGGTGGCAAACCAGTCGATGGTGTTGCCGATGGCGTCGAAGGCCCCGGCGTTGTGGTCCAGCATGAAATGAATGACCTTGTTGACCCAGTCGCCAATCGGCAACATGTCTTGCGTGCTGATATCAGCCATGACGGCGTACTCCTTCGCTGCGGCTCACACACCATCCCGGCACGGGGATGGCAGGGTGCGCCTGTTGTCCTGTTCAGTGGGTGGCGGTGCTTTGCAGGCGGTGCTGGGAAATCTTGCTCAGCACGCTGCTGGGCGTGATCAGCCCCAGGCACTGGCCCTGATCGTCGCGTACCTGCAAGGGTTCGCTCTGCCCCAGCAGCTGTTGCAACACATCAGGCAGGCTGCAGGACGGCGGTACATGCAGGCCGGGCCGGCCGGCGTGCGGCGGATTGGCCACTTCGATCAGGTCCTTGGCTTGCAGGTAGCGCGAGGTGTCCACGCTCTTGAAGAAGTTGCGCACGTAGTCGTCGGCCGGGTTTTCGATGATTTGCTGCGGAGTGCCCACCTGCACCAGGCGGCCGCCTTCCATGATGGCAATGCGGGTGCCGATACGCAGGGCCTCTTCCAGATCATGCGACACAAAGAAAATGGTGCGGCGCTGTTCGCGCTGCAGGTCGAGCAGGATGTCCTGCATTTCCGCCCGTTTGAGCGGGTCCAGCGCCGAAAACGCCTCGTCCATCAGCATCAGCGAGGGGTTGACCGCCAGTGCGCGCACCAGGCCCACCCGCTGCTGCATGCCGCCGGACAACTCGTGCGGATACTTGTGGGCAAACGGGGCCAGGCCCACTTGCTCCAGCACCTCCATGCCACGCGCTTCGCGGGTTTTGCGGTCCACGCCGGAAATCTCCAGTCCGAAAGCCGCGTTGTCCAGCACCGAGCGGTGCGGCATCAGGGCAAAGCTCTGGAACACCATGCTCATGTCGCGGCGGCGCAGTTCCACCATCTGCTTGGGCGTGAGCTTGGTGATGTCCTGACCGTCCAGGATGATCTGGCCGTCGGTCGGGTCCATCAGGCGGTTGATCAGGCGGATCAGGGTGGACTTGCCGGAGCCGGACAGGCCCATCAGCACGAAGATCTCGCCCTCTTCCACCGCAAACGACACGTCGTTGACCCCCACGACGCTGCCGGTTTTCTTGAAAATATCATCCTTGTGCTCGCCGGACTTCAGCATGCGCATGACGTCCGCGGACTTCCCTCCGAATACCTTGTAGAGGTTCTTCACCACTATCTTGGCCGACTGCATTGTCTCTTCTCCTTCGTAGCGATCGCACGCTGGCCCTGTCCTGCTGCCTGCTCCATTCACCGCTGTCCGGGGTACTGGAATCTTGTGCAACAGGAAGTCATCCATCGTGTCCGGCACGGCAGCGCTGCTGCCGGCCAGTACTGTGGTCTACCCGGATGCGTCGTGCCTTGCTCCGGGCCATCTCATACATGCGTGCCAGGCTGGCCTGGCAGACCGGTGTGGGCCGCAGCGTGCTTGCTGCACGCTGTCTGCGGCCCATCCGGCCTGTCGTCTATTCCCCATGGCCGTCACCCGTGCGACAGGTGCTGCCGCGAGCGGGTGCAACGCGGCAAGCAGATACCTGGCAACAGCCAGCCGGGCATCTTTTGCGCAGCAGACGATTTCGAAGAATATTTAATGTAAATCAAGGCTCACCTTAGGGAGTTAGTGGTATTCAAAATAACCGCATTCCGACATCAAGCTGTCTTGAAACGACATCAGGTCGAAAAATGACAATTCTTTATCCCCGCTAGCAAAATCAAGCCCTTGGCCGCCCACAGATAGGCATCAAGTAGCGCTGATAGCTGTCGTAAAAAAACAGCAACATTGCTGTTTCCGCCAGCCGCCCGCCGGTGAATGGCACTGACGCAATGCAGCAAATCGCCCGCCCAGAACAGGCTGCGCAGCTAAAAGGTGATTAGCAAGAAAAATGCCTGCTATCGCAATGACAGACAGGCATCAAGGGAGCCACACGGCGGACCTGCCGGGGGAGCAGGCCCAGGGGAAAATCAACGATCCACCACCAGATCACTCAGTGGTTTACTACAGCACGGCAGGAAATAGCCCTGATCCACCTCGCGCTGGCGGATGCCGCCTTCGTGCTGCATGTCCACCTTGCCTTCCAGCAATCTGGTCTTGCAGGTGCCGCACACGCCACGGGTGCAGGAAGCCGGCAGGCGCATGCCCTTGGCCAGTGCCGCCGCCAATACCGTTTGCCCAGGGGCGACTGACAAGTCATCCCCCATCTTGGCAAAGTGCACATTAAAGCCACCGCCCTCGCAGCTGGCGGAGATTTCGTCTACGACCGCGTCCGGCGGCGCGGCATTCAGCTCGGCAAAATTGAAGCTCTCTTCGTGGTAGTGCTGCATGTCAAAACCGCAGTCCTGCAGCAGCTGCCGTACCGAGGCCATATAGGGCGCCGGGCCGCAGCAGAACACCTGGCGCGCCATCAGGTCGGGCACCATGTGCAGCAGGCGTGCAGCGTCCAGCCGGCCGGTAAAGCCCGGCCATTCCGGCTCACCCTGGCGGTTTTCACAGACAATGGCCTGGCTGAAGGTGGGATGGCTGCTGGCCAGCTGCGCCAGTTCCTTGCGGAAAATGATGTCGCGCGGTGAGCGCGCACTGTGGACAAACACGATGTCCGCGCCGCTGGCCAGGTCGGTCAGCGCCCGGCTCATCGACATCAGCGGGGTGATGCCGCTACCGGCCGACAGGAACAGATACGGCGTGCTGGCATGGCGTACATAGGTGAATTCGCCGGATGGCCCCAGCACATCCAGCTGCATGCCGGGACGCAGGGTGTCATGCAACCAGCCGGACACCACGCCACCGGGTATGCGCTTGACGGTGATGCTGACCCGGTCTGGCCGCGTGGGGCTGGAGGACAGGGTGTAGCAGCGGTTGACGCTCTCTCCGTTGATGTCCAGTTCCAGCGTGATGAACTGGCCGGGCTGGTAATGAAAGCGGCGTGGCGGTTCGGCCCGGAACACAAAGGTTTTGACGTCGTGGGTTTCCTCGCGCACCTGCACGCATTGCAGCGTGCTGTCTTCGCCCGGCTGCCACCACGGCAGGTCGGCGGCTTGCGGGTGGGTATCCGGATGTGTGTTGACGCTGCTCATGGCGATTCCTTTGCTGACTGGCTGATCGCCCGTTGGCGGGCTGTTGCTCTAAGAGTGGCAGGCCGCGCCAGGCAGCCCGCCGTTTGCTACAAGTCTGATGCAAATAACGGGATCAACCCTGTTCCAGCCCAGCCCCCAGGCGGCCGATATACCAGTTGGTGAATTTTTCCACCAGCTCTTCGGTATACGGCGAATACGGGCCGGGGCGGTAGGCGCTGCTGTTGACGCCCACTTGCGACTCTTCCACCAGATGGCGGTCCTGGCCGTTGGTGGCATTCCACACGCGGGTGAGGTTGGCCACCTCGTAATCCACGCCTTCCACTGCGTCCTTGTGCACCAGCCACTTGGTGCGCACCAGGGTGGTGTCCGGAGTCAGCGGCAGTACGGTGAAGGTGACGATGTGGTCGGCCATGAAGTGGTGCCAGGAGTTGGGCTGCGTCCAGAAGGACAGGCCACCGGAGTCGGCATCCTTGATGTCGCCCAGCAGCTTCTTGCAGGCTGCGCCGGTGTCCATGGTTTGCGACTGGCCCTTGCGGTCCAGCGGCATGCGCATGGTGCGGAAGCCGGATACATCGGACAGCTTTTCGATTTCCGCCGACGGCAGGCCACAGGCCTCCCAGCGCGCATGGCTGTCCTTGACGATTTTTTCATAGTTGGCCAGGCCCGCCGCCAGTTCGGCCTTGGGCGCAAAGCCGTAGCTGTAGGCATACAGCGAGATGGTCAGCTCGGGATGGTTGCCGGTGCAGTGGTAGCACTCGCGGTTGTTTTCCATCGTCAGCTTCCAGTTGCCCGCCTCGATGATGTCGATCTGGGCGGCCACCTTGGTGTTTTCAATCTGGTGCGGGGCGATATAGGGGCCCATCTGCTCCAGCATCTGGTCGATGTCGGCCGGCGGCTCGTCGGCCAGACAGACAAACAGCAGGCCCTCCAGATTCTTCAGATGCACCGGCTTCAGGCTGTGATGCGACAGGTCGAAGCCTTCGGGCATGTGGTCGGCAAAAATCAGCTTGCCGGCCAGGTTGTAGGTCCACTGGTGATAAGGACAGACCAGATTGCCCACCGAACCTTTTTCATCGGCGCACAGGCGCGAGCCACGGTGGCGGCAGACATTGTGGAAAGCCTTGATCTGCATATCGTCGTCACGCAGGATCAGGATGGGTTCCTTGCCGATTTCCACGGTGACATAGTCGCCCGGTTCGGGGATTTCCGCCGCCACCGCCACATAGATCCAGTGACGCTGGAAGATGTATTTGAGGTCGGCCTCGAACACTTCCTGCGAATTATAAAACGGCGCTTCCAGGCTGTGGCCCGGCTGGCGGCGGGCGACCAGCTCGCGCAGTTTGTGCACCGGCTGGAAGGTAATGGCGCTTTCTTGCATTTCACTCATCTCCAAACAAGTCTTGGTTGGCATCCTGCTAGCCGGTGGGTGGGGTGCTGGTCGGATGCGGCGGGGTTGTTGTCAGAAATCGACGAGTTGATGTTGCCTGAGGTAATCCAGCACAACTTGCGCTTTCTCGACAGAATCACCCTGTTTTACGACCACGCCGGCAGCCTTGGCATCGCCCCCGGCAATGGCACCTTGCATGCGGGCATGACCACTGACCTTGCTGGCGGCCACCAGCGCGCGCGCACGGCGGGAAGGCTCCAGCACCACCGGGGCCAAAGCCGCGCCAGTAGCGGCTTTGCGGCGGATTTTCCCCTGTTGCAGCCGGGCGTAACTCCAGCCCGGCGCAGTGGCCGCGCGCGGGTTGATGCTGGCCACCAGCGGCAGGCTGGCCTGCAAGGTGCGCCGCACGCCCTTGGGCAGCGCCTGCACGGCCTGCCATTGCCGGTCGGATTTGGACAAGTCCAGCACATCCGGCAGCAAGGCTGCGCCCAGTTGCTCGGCCAGCTGGTAAGGCAGCAGGCCGGAGCCATCACCACCTCCGGAACGCGCGCCACACAACACCATGTCGACACCCTGCAAGGCCGAGCCCAGCGCAGACAGCACATCGCTGTCCGGGCTCAGGTTCAGGCTGTGGATCGTGTCGGCACCGCGCGCCAGATAATCGGCCAGCGCGGCATCGTCGGCGGCTCCGGCATACCAGACTTGCAGCTGGCCGGGCAGGCGCTGTGCCAGCGCCAGGGCGGCCAGATCGGCCTCGCCGGCACAGGGACGGCCGCTGACCGGATGCACGGCGGGGGCAATCAATACGGCTATTTTCATACTTGCTTCTCCTTGCGCTCACGCCGCACCAGTTGTTCAAACGCACTGATGAAGGACTGGCAGTCGTCGATGATGCTGAGGTCGGCCCGCTTGATCATGGGGGCGGCGGCATCCAGGTTCACCGCAATCACATGGCGGCAGGACTTGATGCCCTGCAGATGCTGTACCGCCCCGGATATGCCCAGCGCGATATAGGCACTGGCCTGCACCGTCTTGCCGGTGGCACCCACCTGCTTGTCGCGGGTGAAACGGCCATCGTCCACCGCCACGCGCGAGGCCCCCACCGCCGCGCCCAGCGCTTCGGCCAGCGCCAGAAAGCCCGGCACATTGCTGACGCCATTCCCGGCGGACACGATCAGGTCGGCCTCTTCCAGCGCCAGCTCGGAGGCCGGACTGGCGGCACTGCCCAGGTCCTGCACCTGTTCGCTGACGGCTGGCAAGGCAGCGGTTTGCAGCCGTTCGCCCTTGCCGACAAAGGGCAGTTTGGCTTCGGCCACGCCACGCGCCAGCAATAGCAGCTGGGCACGTTCGCGCAGGCTGAAACCGGCACCGGGCTGACGACGGCGCACGCCATCGGCGGCGATTTCCACCACATCGGTCACCACCGACAGCCGGGCGCGACAGGCCAGGCGGCGGCCCAGGTCGGCATCTTCGCCACGGTCGGCAAACAGCACGGTATGCGGGCTTTCCTGCTGCAACAGTTGTTGCAGCAGGGCCAGTTTCTGTTCCGGCGCGTAGCCGGGGTCGGCCACGCTCAGGGCGCGGTCCACCGCCAGCTCGGCCAGTGCTTCCGGCGCGGCGTCTTCCATGCCGTACAGCAAGGCCAGCACTTCACCGTCCTTGCCCGCCATAATGGCGGCGGCGGCAATGGCTTCGCGCGCGGCATCATCCAGCTGGCCGCGCTCGGCATGGGCTACCACCAGCAGACGCTGGCTGAACGGCCCGTTACTGCGCAGCGGCTTGTGGGCCGGGCCGTGGGCCAGCATGGCGGCGTCGCGGCTGCCGCTGTCATCGCCCAGCACAATGCGCTTGAGGCCGCTGGGCCCCAGCACCCACGGGCGACGCGGGTCGATGCGCGGAATGGCCTGGGTAGAAAAATCCATCACTTTCTCCTTGTAAGCAGCAGCGGACGGGGCAAAGTCGGTGCTTCTGCCCCGGCTCGCCTCAGGCCAGGCGTTCGGCCACCAGTTCGGCCAGTTCGATCACGTCTGCCCGCTCACCCACCACGCCTTCCAGCATGGCCGTGCAATTGGGGCAGGCCACCGCCACCCGGCCGGTGCCGGTTTCGCGGATGTCATCCATGCGCATGTCGGGAATACGGCGCTGGCCGGGAATATCGGTAAAGGCTGCACCACCACCCCAGCCGCAGCAGCGGGCATCGCGGCCGGAGCGCTGCATGTCCACCACTTTGATGCCAATGCCCTTGAGCACATTGCGCGGGGCATTGAAGCCATCGTTGTAACGGCCCAGATAGCAGGGGTCGTGGAAGGTGAGCGCAGGCAGCGGTGTGGCATCGGCCTTCAGCGGAATGGCACGACGAGCCAGCAGGTGTTCCAGCAGCTTGCTGTGGTGCCATACCTCGAACTGGCCACCGAAGGCCGGATATTCATTGGCCAGGCAATGGAATACGTGCGGGTCCGGCGTGACGATGCGGTCAAAGCGGTATTGCGCCAGCGTGGCGATATTGGCCTTTGCCAGCCGCTGGAAACCGGCTTCGTCGCCCAGACGGCGCGCCACGTCGCCGCAGTCGCGCTCGGCTGCGCCCAGTACGGCCACCTTCACGCCAGCAGCTTTCAGCACTTTCACCAGCGCACGCAGCGCACGCTGGTAACGCATGTCGAACGCGCCTTCACCAGCCAGCAGCAGCCATTCGGCGTGCTCACCCGGCTGCAATACCGGCAGGTCCAGATCAATCGCCCAGTTGTAACGCACTGCCAGCGGGTAGCCGCCCACGGTGTCGGTATTGCGCAGATTGGCCAGCGCCTCGCTGCCCTTGCCCGGCACTTCGCCACGGCTGAGCGTGACATGACGACGCAGGTTGACCACGGTGTCCACGTGCTCGATCAGCATCGGGCAGTTTTCCACGCAGGCCCGGCAGGTGGTGCAGGACCACAGCGTTTCTGCCGCCAGCACGCTGCCGACGATGTCCTCGCCCGGCTTCACCACCACGGCCGCCTCGCGGCCCGGATGCGGGTTGCCGGCGTAGGCCGGGTCGGTGCCACGGCTTTGTGCTGCCACCATGTCCTGGATCAGCTTTTTCGGGTTGAGCGGCTGACCGGCGGCATAGGCCGGACAGGCGGCTTCACACTTGCCGCACTGCACGCAGGCGTCAAAGGACAGCAGACGGTTCCAGGCGAAGTCCTCCACCTTGGCCACACCCAGCTCGCCCGCGGCCAGATTCAGCAGCTTGAGGTCGGAAGATTTACCGGCAAAGCGTTCGGCACGCGGGTGAAAGGCCAGATGCAGCAAACCGGCCACCGCATGTTTCATCGGCCAACCGAGGCCAATGCCCAGCGCCAGTTCGGCACCGCCCAAGGCCAGCATCAGCAGCGCCACAACGGCAATCAGCTGCCCGGCCATGCCCAGCTGCGGGCCGGCAAACAGCAGGCCGGCGGCCAGCAGGCTGCCCAGCGCAAACAGGCGCAGGCGGGCGGGCAATACCTGCCAGCGGCCTTGCGACAGGCGTGGCGGGGCTTGCAGGCGACGCGCCTGCATCATGCGCGCCCCCAGCAGCATCAGCACCGCCATCAGCACCAGCAGCACGTCCAGCCAGCCCTGGTACAGCATCAGGCCGTAGTTGAGCGCCGACAGCAGCAGGATGGCCACGCCACCACCGGCTGCCGCCACGTGGGCACGGGCCACGGCGGGCTCGCGCGCCACCACGTGGTGGATATCGACAAAATAGCGCTTGGGCATGGCCAGAAGGCCAAGCCAGGACACGCTGGCACTGCGCCCCTGCTGCCACAGGCTGGCGCGTCTGGCCAGGCCACCCAGTAGCAGGAGCGCACCCAGCCAGAACAGTCCGGTCAGGGCATGGGCAAGGGAGAAGCTCATGTCAGAAATCCTTCACCAGACGCAGGGCGTCGTAGATGGCACCGTGGATGTTGTGCATGGAAATGCAGTCACCCACGCGGAACAGCAGGAATTCGCCGGAAGCCAAGGGCTGCGACAAGGAAGGCTGCGGCTGCGAAGCAAACAGGGTGTGGACATCGGTCTGGCCCTGGTTCTTCGACAGCTCCTTCATGTCCCAGTACAGGCTGTCATTGGGCAGGATGCCGTTTTCGATCACCACCTGATCCACCGCCCGTTCTTCCAGCGCCTCGGTGTATTCGTTGCGCAGCACGGCGATTTTCTTGTCGCCCTCGGCATACACC
>NZ_JAELTZ010000004.1:0-137638 GCF_016429115.1 Aquitalea sp. ASV15
TGGCCGTCCAGTTGCCATTGCCATCGACGGTGGCGGTGCTGCTGGCGGTATGGCCCTGGCTGTCGGTAAAGGTGACGGTAACGGTCTGGCCGGCTTCGACGCTGCCGGTGCTGCCGCTGACCACCACTGCGGTGCTTTCAGCCTTGTTGTAGACGTGATCGCTGCCGGAGCCATCACTGCTGATGGCAATGGTGGCAACCGTATCCTTGCTGTCGGTATTGCTGGCGCTAGCGGTATTGCCGGCCACATCGCTGACCGTGGCTTTCACGGTCACCGGTCCATCCACCAGGCCGCTCAGGCTGCTGGCCGGAACGGTCCAGCTGCCATTGGCGGCTACGGTCGCCGTGGTGGTGACCACGTGGTTGGCGCTGTCGGTAAAGGTGACGGTGACAGTCTGGCCGGCTTCGACACCCGTGGTGCTGCCGCTGACCACCGCGGCGGCGCTTTCGCTGCTGTTATAGACATGATCACTGCCACTGCCATCACTGCTGATGGTGATGGTGGCGCTCAGGTCGAGCTTGGCGCTGTTAGTGCCGGTGGCCGAGGTATTGCCTGCCGGATCGGTGATGGAGGCAGTCACCGTCAGCGTTGCACCATCTCCCGGGGCAGCCGGGGTGAGAACGACCTGACCTGCAGTAATTTCCGCAGCGGTCAGCACATGACCGGCTTGCGCCACGCCATTGATGGTGACGTTCAGCGTATCGCCTGCCTTGGCATCTGCCGGCAGGCCGATGTTGACGGTGTCGGTGCTGGCACTGCCCTGCTCGGCCTTGTTGATGAAGCCGTCGTGGTTGGCATCGGTGGCGATGACCACGGTCGGTGCCGACGGGGCGGTGGTATCCAGCGTACCGCTGTCTTTACCCTGGCCGGAGGTATTGCCCACGGCATCAGTCTGGGTGGCGGTGATGGTGACGGTGGCGTCCTGTGCCGGCGGCGTCATGCTGATGGTGACGGTGCCATTGTTGTAACTGCCGCTGACCGTGCCATCGGCACCGGTCACGCTGCCATCGCTATGCACCACCAGCGTGGTGGTATGGCCGCCATCGTTGACCACGATGGTGGCGCTGCCGTTCTTGGCCAGATCAGCGGCATCCAGCTTGACGGTGGCTTCCACCTTGCCGTTGACCAGATCGCCAGCGCCAATCACGCCGTTGGGATCATTATGTTCGGCGATGGTCACCGTCGGCGTGGCCGGCGGCGTGGTATCGATGATGGCGGTACCGGTGGCGCTGGCGGAAGAACCGGCCGCATTGGTGCTGGTGGCAATCAGGGTGTCGGTGCCATCCGGCAGCTTCGACGACGGCGTCAGCTGCCAGTTGCCGTCGCTTCCCACGACCGCGCTGCCGATAACGGTGCCGGCGGCATTGCTCACCACGACGGTCAGGCCGGGGATGCCGGTACCGTGGATGGTGGGGGTGGCGTTATTGGTGGCGCTGATGTTCTCGATGGAAACGCTGATGGGCGTGGTAGCCGTAAGCGCTTGCGCAGGTGTGGTGCTGAAGGTCTCGCCCTGTACGGTGGGCACAACGACTTCGGCCGTGGCGTTATTGTCCAGGCTGAGGCTGTTGAGGGTTTCGCTGATGCGCACCAGGCGGACAAAGCTGTGGCTGCCTTCATCGGTGGCACCGCCTGCGTTCAGACCGGCAGCAGCGGAGTCGAGCTGCGCCAGCGGATCCTGGCCATTTTCCAGGGCGGCCAATACTTGTTGCGCTTCCGGGGCCAGCTTGGCCACGGCGGCCTCGCTCTTGTCGGTGCTTTGCGGCGTGAGGGTTTCGTCAGTCAGTGCCAGATCACGCGGGCCATCCACCGTGATGCTGTCGCCACCGGCGCGGGAGACGGTCAGTGTGGCACCATCCAGCAGCACGACATGCTCGCCTGGCTGAATGATGTCGCCAGCCTTGAGAATGCGCTCGTGCCCTTGGGCATCGATGACTTTGACAATACCGTGGATGGCAACAACCTGACCTTGGATCGCGGGGGCATTCATGACTGACTCCTGAAGACGCAATAAGTATTGCGCCCAGATTAGTCAGGCAGCCGGGAAAAACCTATTGTACCGAAGGGCAATTTCCTAATTATTTTCAGAAATTTCTTAGCTCTGTAAAAAATCAAAGCCGCCGTACCAGGGCGGCGCGGCGGCTGTGCAGGCTGACGGCGGTGGCACTAACCGCCGGTGAGCTTGAGCAGCAGTTGCAGGCGGTCTTCCACGCCGAATTTCTGGAATACCGAGGTCAGGTGCGCCTTGACCGTGCGCTCGGAAATATCCAGCAAGCGGGCAATCTCCTTGTTGGCCTTGCCCTGGCGCAGCGCCTCCACCACCGCCAGTTCGCGCTCGGACAATTTGGCGGCCAGTGGCGATGCCGGCGTCGCCGGCAGGCGGCTGCCAAAACGGGCACACAATTGCTGCATGATGCTGCGGCCTACCCAGGTACCACCTGCGGCGACGGTCTCGAACATCTGTTGCAGCAGGTCGCCCGTACTCATGGCATGGGCATAGCCCACCGCGCCACATTGCAGCCAGTACAAACCTTCCGCATCGCTGGGCTGCGAGGACAAGGCCAGTACCCGGCAATGGCGGCAGGCCTGGACGATGTCCTGCTCCTCCACGTGTTGCTGGGCCAGATCAACCAGCACCAGGCTGTCGGTGGCCACGCCATGGCGGTTGAGCGCGGCCAGATCAGCCAGGCGCACGGCATCTTGCAGGCCCAGGCTGTCGGCCCAGTAGTCGGCCAGCGCCGGGCTGGCGGTAATCAGGATCACACTGTCGCTCATCGTTCGGTCAAAGCCTCTGCCTTGGCGCGCAGCACCGGTTTCAACAGATAGGAAAGAATGCTCTTCTTGCCGGTCATGATGTCCACCTGGGCCACCATGCCCGGAATGATGGGCAGGTGTTTTTCGCCCAGCGCTCCCTGTTTGGTTCGGACCTTGACGATATAAAAGGCATTGCCCTTGTCATCGGTCACCGTGTCGGCACCGATTTCCTGCAAGCTGCCCTCCATGCCGCCATACACCGTGTAGTCATAGGCGGTAAAGCGCACCATGGCGCGCTGGCCGGGGCGCAGGAAGGCGATGTCGCGCGGCGAAACGCGGGTTTCGATCATCAGCGAATCTTCCAGCGGCACGATTTCCAGAATGTCCTTGCCCGGCTGCACCACACCACCGATGGTGTTGACGAACAGGCGCTTGACCTCGCCTTTCACCGGCGAGCGTACCTCGGACAGCTTCACCTTGTCGGCCAGGCCGGAGCTGCCCGCGGACAGGCTGTTGATCTTGCCCATGGTGTCGGACAGATCGGCGCTGGCCTGATTGCGGAAATTCAGTTCCACTTCCTGGATTTTGTGATTGGCCTCGCTGATGGCCGATTGCAGCTTGGGGATCTGCGCCGCAGCCATGTCGCGATCCCCCTGATAGCGCGATACATCGCGCTGCAGGCGCAGCAGGTCGACATCGGACACCGCGCCGGATTCCCTCAGCGGCTTGGTCACCGCCAGTTCACGCTGGGTCAGTTGCAAGCCTTGCTGCGCCTGTTCGTAACGGGCACGCACCTCACTCAATTCCTGGGTACGCTGGGTCACTTCCTGGCGGGCAATGGATACCGTAGCCTCCAGTTCGCGGCGCTTGGTCAGGTACAGATCCATTTCCTGCTTGGCCACATCGGGCGCCTGCGTGGTGACTTCCTTGGGCAGCTCGAACGGCACATTATTGGCGATGGCACGCAGCCGCGCCGCCTTGCCCAGCAGGGACAGGTATTGCGCCTGGTTTTCGTTGAGCGAGGAAACAAAGCGGGTATTGTCGATATTCAGCAGCAGCTGGCCTTTTTGCACGATCTGGCCTTCCTTCACCAGAATCTTCGACACCACGCCGCCATCCAGGCTCTGGATATGCTGGTTTTGCGAAACCGGCACCACCTTGCCCTCACCGCGGGCCACTTCATCGATTTGCGAGAATGCCGCCCATAGCAGGGCCACCAGCAGCAAGGCCAGCATGGTCCAGACAAACACCCGCGGCCGCCCCGGATTTTGTTCCAGAATGGCCCAGTCGCCATCGGTGGCGAAGTCCAGCCGGTCTTGCAGGTCGCGCGCGGCGGCCCAGTCCATCAGCTTGTCCCAGTAGGGCGAGGTTTTGTCCTGACCGCGCGCTATCCAGCCTTGCAGCCTTTGCTTCCAGGTCGTTTTCATCAGTTCGCCCTCCCTACCTGGCCCTGCTGCAGGGCCTGGATCACCGCGGCCTTTTCCCCGTCGGCGACAATGGCGCCGTTGTCGATCACGATCAGGCGGTCGGCCAGCTCCAGCAATGAATTGTGGTGGGTGACCATGATCATGGTCTTGCCGGCCATGACCTTGACCAGCGTCTGCTTGATCTGGTTTTCGGTGCTGTTGTCCATATTGCTGGTCGGTTCGTCCATCAGCAGGATGGGCGGCGCATTCAGCAAGGCACGGGCGATGGTGACGGCCTTGCGCTGGCCGCCGGACAGCGAGTCGCCACGCTCGCCGATGATCATGTCAAAGCCTTGCGGGTGGCCGTTGATGAACTCGGCCAGGCCAGCCAGCTCGGCCGCGGCGGCAATGCTGGCATCGTGTGCATGCGGTGCGCCCATGGCGATGTTCTGGCGCAAGGTGCCATAGAACAGTACCGAATCCTGCGGCACATAACCGATATGGCGGCGCAACTCGGCCGGATCGATCTGGTTGATATCGATACCGTCCACCCGCACCGAGCCCTCCGTCGGCCGGAACAGGCCAAGAATCAGCTTTTGCAGGGTGCTCTTGCCGGAGCCGACACGGCCGATGATCGCCACCCGCTCGCCCGCCCTGATCTTGAACGACACATTGCGCAGTGCCACCTGCGGATTGTCCGGGTAGCTGAACGACACATTGCGGAATTCGATCTCCCCCTGAAAACTGGTGCGATGGAAGAAATTGGCATCCTGTTCGCGCTCCACCGGCATCTTCATGAAACCGTCCAGCGAAGACAGCGAGGTCTTGGCATTGTGGTACTGCGTCAGCAGCCCCACCAGCTGGCCTAGCGGTGCCATGGCACGGCCGGACAGCATTACCGCCGCAATCACCCCGCCCTGCGAGGTATTGCCGTCCATGATCTGGTACACCCCCAGCACCAGCATCACGATGGATACCAGCTGGGTGATGAAGCCGGCAAAGGTATTGGCCGAGGTGGCCAGCAGCTTCAGCCGCGCCCCCACCTGGGCCAGATACAGCGTGCCCTGTTCCCAATGCCCCTGCTGCTGGCCTTCCGCCGCCAGGATCTTGATGGTTTCCAGGCCGGCCAGGTTCTCCACCAGCTGGGCATTGCGCTGGGCCGAGGCACGCAGGGTGGCCTCGGTCAGCTCCTTCATCTTTTCCTGGATCAGCAAGGCAAACACGATCATCAGCAGCCCGCCCACCACCACCGGCAAGGTCAGCAGCGGCGACACCCACAGGATGGCCAGCAGGAAGATCAGCACGAAGGGCAGGTCGATCAGCGCGGTAATGGAGGCCGAGGCGATGAAATCGCGCACCGTTTCAAAGGCGCGCAAATTGGACGAAAACGCCCCGACCGAGGCCGGCCGCGCTTCCATGCGAATGCCCAGCACCCGCTCCATGATCAGGCTGGACAGGGTCACGTCCACCCGCTTGCTGGCCAGATCGATCAGATAAGCGCGGGTCATTTTCAGCAGGAAATCGAAAATCAGCGCCAGGAGACCGCCAATGGCCAGTACCCATAGCGTTTCGGTCGCCATATTGGGCACCACCCGGTCGTAGACATTCATCGACACCAGTGGAATGACCAGCGCAAACAGATTGATCAGCAAGGCGGCAATCATCGAATCGCGATACAGCGGCAGGCCACCATAAACCGTCTGCCAGAACCAGTGGCGCGAACGGATATCACCCAGCTCGGGCGCGCGGCGTTCGAAATTGAAGCGCGGCCGCACGAAAATGGCCAGACCAGCATATTTCTCCGCCAGATCAGCCAGCGGGATGCTGGTTTCCGCTTCGGTCAGCTCGGCAAAGCTCACCCGCGCCATGCCGCTTTCGCGATCGATGCCGCGCAGAATGCAGGCCTCGTCGCCGTGCAACAGCAGCACGGCTGGCAGCAGCTGCTCGCGCAGCTTGTCCAGCGGCTGGCGCACCACGCGTGAAGTCAGGCCGATGCGCCGCGCCGAGCGCGAAAACATCGAGGGATTCAGCCGGTTGTTGATCAGGGGAATACCCGCCACCAGCGACTCGCGGGTGGCATTGATGCCATAGGATCGCGCCAGCGCGAACAGGCAGTCCAGCAAGGGATCCAGATGGGTTGCCTGCAGGGGAATGGAGCTATGTTGCGGTTCCGGGGAAGGGGAATGCATGCGCTGCCCTCAATATGCTTTTGTTGTTGGCGACTGTTGAGCGGGTCGCCGTTAATGCCGACATTCTAATGGAAGCTTTTATATCGGCAAATTCTTTCAATTAATTAAAATAATTGATTAAAAAAAACAGAAAATTCTCTGCGGACTTTCATCACTTTATTAAAATCCGCCGCTAAAAACAAAAACCTGCCATTAAAGACAGGTTTTCGATCAATTACCGCAGCAAGCGCTCAATGTGCCGGGCGTTTGAAAGTTCGGGCAAAGCCCAGCACGCAGGCAAAAAACACCACGCTGATCGCCACCTCGCACAGGGCCAGCGTCTGCGACAGGCCGTGGTCCGCCCAGCTGCGCATGATGCCTTCGGTAAAGAAAGCCAGAATGAACATGCTGGACCACTGATAGGTATACAGCCGCTCTTTCAGGATGCCCATCAGCGGCGCCAGCAGCAGCACCGCTTTCAGTGCCAGAAACGAGCCGCCCGGCCGCAGCGGTGCCAGCCACAGCTCCCAGGCCAGGGTCAGCAGAATCAGCGCCACCAGACTGGCGGTGGCTCCATAGTGAAACAGTTTGCGGTTCATTTTTCCTGATTTCCGGCGGGTTCGGCCGACGCGGGACGCGTCATGCATGCAGCCATGATGATGCCTGCTTCGTACAGCAACCATAGCGGCACCGCCAGCATGGTTTGCGACAGCACATCGGGGGGCGTCACCACGGCGGCCACCACAAAGGCGCCGACGATGACATAAGGCCGGCCCTCGCGCAGCTTGGCCACCGACACCACCCCCATGCGCACCAGCACGATGACGATGATGGGGACTTCAAAGGTGACGCCAAAGGCCAGGAACATGCCCATGACGAAGGACAAATACTTGTCGATGTCCGTCATCATGCTCACGCCGCTGGGCGTCATCATGGAAAAGAAATGAAACGCCACCGGAAACACCAGGAAATAAGCAAAACTCATCCCCAGCAAAAACAGCAGCACGCTGGCCACCACCAAGGGCAGGATCAGCTTCTTTTCATGGCTGTACAGGCCGGGAGCGACAAAGGCCCAGATCTGGTACAGGGTATTGGGCAGCGAGATGAGGAAGGCCACCAGCATGGTGAGCTTCATCGGCACGAAAAAGGTGGCGGTGACTTCGGTGGCGATCATGCTGCCGCCATTGGGCAGCGCATCCAGCAGCGGCTTGGCCAGCAGGTGGTAGATGTCACCAGACCAGTGAAACAGGCCGAGAAACACCAGCAGCAGTCCCAGAATGGCGCGCACCAGCCGTGTACGCAATTCCAGCAGGTGGGCAAGCAGAGGTTGTTCGTTCATGCGTGAGGGCGGGATTCGGTAGCAGGCTGCACAGCAGCCGGGGGAAGATCATCAAACAGGTCGAGCTGGTTTTCGTCGCGTACGGGCGGTTCGGCCGCACTGTTTTCCACCACCAGTGCTGACGCCACGGCAGCCGGCGCGGCAGGGGCCTGCAGATCGAGCGCGCCATGAATGCTGCGTTCGGCCTCGGCAAAGGGCGCACTGGCCTCGCCGGACAGCTGCTGCAACTGGGCGGACTGCTCGGCCATCACCTGGCGCACACCTTGCACCTCGGCCTCCATCTGCGACTTGAAACTGTTGGCCGCATCCTGGATATCGTTGCGCAGGCCATCCAGCCCGCTCAGATTGGCCTGCTGATGGATGTCGGCCTTGACGCTGGCAACAAAACGCTGGGCGCGCGCCACCAGCGCCCCCAGGGTGCGGGCCACGGTGGGCAGCCGCTCCGGCCCCAGCACCACCAGGGCCACGATGCCGATCAGGAGGATCTCACCAAAACTGATATCGAACACGGCGCGCCCTGTGGGTTATTTCTTGTCGGATTCGTTGTCGATGATGCGGCCGGTTTCGGCAGGCTTGTCGGCCTTGTCGTTCTCGCCCTTCATGCCTTCCTTGAAGCCACGCACCGCGCCGCCCAGGTCTTCACCCACGTTTTTCAGTTTTTTGGTGCCGAAAATCAGCACCACGATCAACAGCACCACCAGCCAGTGCCAGATACTGAAAGAACCCATTGCCACTTCCTTTCCAAATAGTCTGGCGCGCCGGCAAGCGGCGCACCGTCAAAACCGTTCAGCCCTTGTGGCCGAAAACATGCACATGCAGGTGGAACACTTCCTGGCCGCCGCCACGCCCGGTATTGATGCCGGTCTTGAAGCCGGCGCTCATGCCCTGCTCGGCTGCCAGCTTCGGCACCAGGCCCATGATGCGGCCCAGCAAGGCTTCGTGTTCTGGGCCACAGTCGGCCAGCGAGGCCACATGCAGCTTGGGAATGATCAGGAAATGCACCGGCGCAATCGGGCGGATGTCATGAAAGGCGACGACATCGGCGTCTTCGTAAATCTTGTTGCAAGGGATGTCCCCTGCGGCGATCTTGCAGAAAATGCAGTCACTCATTGCTTGGTCCTGTACGAATGGTTCAGGAAGGACGGGAGGCTTTTTCGTCGATGCCGGAAATGCCTTCGCGGCGATGCAGCTCCATCAGCACATCTTCCGGGCGCAGGCCATGATAAGCCAGCAAGACCATGGTGTGAAACCACAGGTCGGCCACTTCGCGCACCAGATGCAGCTTGTCCTTGTCCTTGGAGGCCATGATGGTTTCAGCCGCCTCTTCTGCCACTTTTTTCAGAATGGCGTCTTCACCCTTGTGAAACAGCGAGGCCACATAGGAGGACTGGGGGCTCGCTTCGCGGCGGGCTTCCAGGGTATCGGCTACAGTCTTGAGCACATCGAAGGTCATGATGCTTCACCTTTGCATACTGGGAATTCGGCAAGTATAGGCCGATTCACACATCGGCCGTTAGCGCCCGAAGGCGACCTGCCATTGTAAGGGCTGCGGATGGCAGCCGTTTGACACGGCGCAACTCAATGCTTGTGCTGGTAAATGGCGTCCGGGTCTTTGAGCACTGCATCCACCACCGTCCAGCCGCCATTTTCAAAACGGCGATAGAAGCAGCTTTCGCGGCCGGTATGGCAGGCAATGCCGCCGGCTTGCTGGATCTGCATCACCACCACGTCGCCATCACAGTCCAGTCGCAGTTCCTGTACGGTTTGCAGATGGCCGGACTCCTCACCCTTTTTCCACAGTTTCTGGCGTGAACGGCTCCAGTAGTGGGCAATGCCGGTGTCGGCGGTCAGTTGCAGGCTCTCGCGGTTCATCCAGGCCACCATCAGCACGCGGCCGGTGGCGCTGTCCTGGGCAATGGCGGTCACCAGGCCCTGGGCATCCCATTTGACTTCATCCAGCCAGTGGCTCATAGCCTTACCTCGATGCCTGCGTCACGCATGGCCTGTTTGGCCTCGCGCACGGTGTATTCGCTGAAATGGAAAATGCTGGCAGCCAGCACGGCATCGGCCTTGCCCAGCTTTACGCCATCCACCAGATGCTGCAGATTGCCCACCCCACCGGAGGCGATGACCGGAATGCCCACGCCTTCGGACACGGCACGGGTCAGCGGCAGGTTGAAGCCGATCTTGGTGCCATCGCGGTCCATGCTGGTGAGCAGGATTTCCCCGGCGCCGTATTCCTGCATCTTCTGCGCCCATTCCACGGCATCGATGCCGGTACGGTTGCGCCCGCCATGGGTAAACACTTCCCAGCGGTCGTTTTCCGGGGTGACCGCCTTGGCGTCCACCGCTACCACGATGCACTGGCTGCCAAACTTGGCGGCGGCTTCGCGCACCAGCTCGGGATTGGTCACCGCCGCGGTATTGATGCTGACCTTGTCGGCACCGGCGTTGAGCAGACGACGGATGTCTTCCACCTTGCGCACGCCACCACCCACCGTCAGCGGGATGAACACCTGCTCGGCTACCGATTCGATCACATGCAGGATCAGGTCACGGTCGTCAGAGCTGGCGGTAATGTCCAGAAAGGTGAGTTCGTCAGCGCCTTGTTCATTGTAGCGACGGGCGATTTCCACCGGGTCGCCGGCATCGCGCAGCCCGACAAAGTTGACGCCCTTGACGACGCGACCGGCAGTCACGTCCAGGCAGGGAATAATGCGTTTGGCCAGAGTCATGTTCACGACACAAAAAAAGCTTGGCCGAAGAGTCTTCGGCCAAGCTGGGGTTTAAGGCAGGATCAGGCCTCGGACAGTTCGTCGGCCAGCGTCTGCGCGGCAGCAAAGTCGATGCTGCCCTCGTAGATGGCCCGTCCGGTAATGGCGCCTTCGATGCCTTCGTCTTCCACCGCGCACAGATTGCGCACATCATCCAGATTGGTCAGGCCGCCCGAGGCGATGACCGGGATGGTGAGGGCCTGTGCCAGCTTGACGGTGGCTTCGATATTGACGCCGTTCATCATGCCGTCGCGGCCGATGTCCGTGTAGATCACCGAATTGACGCCGTAATCCTCGAAACGCTTGGCCAGGTCAATCACATTGTGATTGGTGATCTTGGCCCAGCCATCGATGGCCACCATGCCATCCTTGGCATCCAGGCCGACAATCACCTGACCGGGGAAGGCATCGCAGGCATCGTGCAGGAAGCCGGGGGTTTTCACCGCCGCCGTCCCGATGATGACGTAGGACAGGCCCATGTCGAGGTATTTTTCGATGGTGTCCAGATCGCGGATGCCGCCACCCAGCTGAACCGGCATGTCATCGCCCACTTCCTGCAGAATCGAGCGGATGACATTCAGGTTCTTGGGTTTGCCGGCAAAGGCACCGTTCAGGTCAACCAGATGCAGACGACGGGCTCCCTGGTCTCGCCAGTGAGTGGCCACCTTGACCGGATCGTCAGAGAACACGGTGGCATCGTCCATAACGCCTTGTTTCAGGCGTACGCATTGACCATCCTTGAGGTCGATAGCGGGTATAAGCAGCATGGTGCTAGATCAACGTAAGTTAAACACTGCCGTCCCATGCCAGGAAGTTCTTCATCATCTGAAGTCCGGCACGGTGGCTCTTTTCGGTATGAAATTGCGTCGCAAAGATATTGCCACGCCCGACGATACAGGAAAACCTGTCCGGGTACTCACTTTCCGCCAGCGTCAGCGTCGCATCGGCCGGGGCGAAATGGTAACTGTGGACAAAATAGAAACGCTCGCCATCCTCGATCCCGGCAAACAGCGGATGGGATACGGTCTGGTAAACGCGGTTCCAGCCCATGTGCGGCACCTTCAGGCGCTCGCCAGCGGCGTCAGTCAGGTTAGCCGAAAAACGGACCACATTGCCCGGAAACAAGCCAAGTCCGGGGGTATCGCCCTCTTCACTGTGCTGGAAAAGCAACTGCGCACCCACGCAGATGCCAAAAAACGGCTTGGTCTGCGTGGTTTCACGTACTGCCTCGGCCAGACCGTAGCTGTTCAGCTCGCGCATGCAGTCCGGCATGGCACCCTGGCCGGGAAACACCACCTTGTCCGCCTTGACGATGGCTTCCGGGTCGCGGCTGAGGAAAATATCCGCCCCGGTTTCATTGACTGCCTGGATGGACTTGAGCACCGAGTGCAGATTGCCCATGCCATAGTCGATTACTGCGACTTTCATCATGCCCCTAACTGTTCAGGTGGAGATGGCCTGCGGCTCAGGCCGTCAGCGTGCCCTTGGTGGACGGTGTGGCACCACCCATGCGTTCGTCCACTTCACAGGCCATGCGCAGTGCGCGGCCAAAGGCCTTGAAGATGGTTTCGGCCTGGTGATGGCTGTTCACACCGCGCAGATTGTCGATGTGCAGGGTCACCATGCTGTGGTTGACGAAGCCATGGAAGAACTCGGAGAACAGGTCGACATCGAACTGGCCGATGCTGGCGCGGGTGTAATCGACGTTGTACACCAGGCCGGGACGGCCGGAGAGGTCGATCACCACGCGGCTGAGCGCTTCGTCCAGCGGCACATAGGCATGGCCGTAACGGCGGATGCCTTTTTTGTCGCCAATGGCCTTGGCAAAAGCCTGGCCCAAGGTGATGCCGATGTCTTCCACCGTGTGGTGGGCATCGATGTGCAGGTCACCCTTGGCGACGATGTCCAGGTCGATCAGGCCGTGGCGGGCGATCTGGTCCATCATGTGATCGAGAAAAGGCACGCCGGTATCGAAATGGCTGCGGCCATGACCATCCAGATTGATGGTGACGGTGATCTGGGTTTCCAGGGTATTGCGGGTAACGGATGCGGTTCTCATGATTTCAGGCAAAGTAGCGGCCCAGTGCGGCAAGCACGGCCGTGTTTTCTTCCGGGCTGCCCACGGTAATGCGCAGGCAGTTGTCGAGCAGCGGGTGGCTGCCATGCAAGTTCTTGATCAGGATGCCATTTTTCTTCAGCCATGCAAACAGCTCACCGGCATCCGGCACCCGTAGCGTGATGAAATTGGCTTGCGAATCAAAAACGGTGGTCGCCGTAAACTGGCGCAGCGCCTGCAACAGGCGCTGGCGTTCGTCGCACAGGGTTTGCGCCTGCTGCATGAACACATCCAGATGGCGCAGCGCAAAACGGGCGGCGGCCTGGGTCAGTACATTGATGTTGTAGGGCGGGCGTACCTTGTCCAGCTCGTCCATCCACTCGGCAGGGCCGGCGGCATAACCCAGGCGCAGCCCGGCCAGCCCCAGCTTGGACAGCGTGCGCATCACCAGCAGATTGGGACGACTGCCAGCCAGGTCCATCAGGCTGTCGCTGGCAAAGGCCTGATAGGCCTCGTCCACCACCACCAGTCCCGGTGCGGCATCCAGCACGGCCAGTACCTGGTCGCGGGCGAACTGCGGGCCGGTGGGATTATTGGGATAAGACAGGAACACCACCGCCGGTTGATGGGTGGCAATGGCCTCCAGCAAGGCCGGCAGGTTCAGGCTGAAATCGGCATGCAGCGGCACACCCACATACTGCAGGCCGGAGAACAGCGCGTTCATGCGGTACATGACGAAGGACGGCTCCAGCGCCAGCATCACCGCACCGGGACGCGCCAGCGCCTGGGCGATCAGGGTGATGATTTCGTCCGAACCATTGCCCAAGAGCACGCTGGCCGCTGCCGGGATGGCAAACGCCGCCTTCAGTTCGTCCTTCAGCCCGCCGCCATGCGGATCGGGATAACGGTTGATGGCGACCTCGGCCAGGCATTGCCCCAGTTCGGCGCGCAGGGCAGCCGGCAAGGCATAGGGGTTTTCCATGGCGTCCAGCTTGAGCAGGCCGGCGGCATCAGATACATGGTAGGCCTTGATTCCGGCGATTTCCGGACGGACCAGTTGCTTGGCAGTCAATGTCATCACGATGGGGCTGTAGCGGTCATGGCAACCGGGCCAGCCATGCAGGTCAACAGGGGGCGTTGTCAGGACAACGCAGCAGGTGGCTATCCTACCGTGTTCGGCCGGTTTGGGCTACCCGGCCATGTCCACCGCCGCCCATGGCCGGGCTGGCAAAAACATGGCCAGACACTGTCTGGCCATGTTCAACGCGGACTGATCGGGCGGGCTCAGGGTTCCAGACGCAGCTCGGCCGCGCGGGCGTGGGCGGTGAGGCCTTCGCCATGCGCCAGCACGCTGGCGATCTTGCCCAGCTTTTGTGCCCCGGCCGCAGAAACGCGGATCAGGCTGGAGCGCTTCTGGAAGTCGTACACCCCCAGCGGGCTGGCAAAACGCGCCGTGCGGCTGGTGGGCAGCACGTGGTTGGGACCGGCACAGTAGTCGCCCAGGCTTTCCGAGGTGAAACGGCCCATGAAGATGGCACCGGCGTGGCGCAGCAGCGGCAGCTGCTGTTCCGGCTCGCTCACCGACAATTCCAGATGTTCCGGCGCGATGTAGTTGGCAATCTCGCAGGCTTCTGCCAGGTCGCGCACCTGAATCAGCGCACCACGGTTGCCCAGGCTGGCTTCGATGATGGCGCGGCGCGGCATGCTGGGCAGCAGCTTGGCAATGCTGGCTTCCACTTCGGCAATATATTCCGCCGACGGGCACAGCAGGATGGCCTGGGCGATTTCGTCGTGCTCGGCCTGACTGAACAGGTCCATGGCGATCCAGTCGGCCGGGGTGTTGCCATCGCAGATCACCAGGATTTCGGACGGGCCGGCCACCATGTCGATGCCGACCACGCCGAACACGCGGCGTTTGGCAGCGGCCACATAGGCATTGCCCGGCCCGGTGATCTTGTCCACCTGCGGGATGGTTTCGGTGCCATAGGCCAGCGCGGCCACCGCCTGGGCGCCGCCACAGGTGAATACCTTGTCCACGCCGGCGATGAAGGCGGCAGCCAGTACAAGGTCGTTACGCTCGCCCTGCGGGGTGGGCACCACCATGATGATTTCACCGACACCGGCCACCTTGGCCGGCATGGCGTTCATCAGCACCGAGCTGGGATAGGCCGCCTTGCCGCCCGGCACATAGATGCCGACGCGGTCCAGCGGCGTGACCTGCTGACCCAGCAGGGTGCCGTCTTCGTCCTCGTAGCTCCAGGAGTGGGCCAGCTGCTTTTCATGATAGCGGCGCACGCGCTCGGCAGCGGCGCTCAGGGCCTGTTGCACCTCGGCCGGCAAACGATGCCAGGCGGCTTCCAGCTGCGCGCGCGACAGGGTGAGCTCGGCCATGGTGCTGGCCTGCATGCGGTCGAAGCGGTTGGTGTATTCCAGCACGGCGGCATCGCCACGCGCCTTGACGTCATCGCAGATGGCGGCCACGGCGCTGTCCACTGCCGGGTCCTGCGCGGTTTCAAAAGCCAGCAGGGCTTGCAGCTGCTGCTGGAAATCAGCTTGGGTAGAAGACAGTTTCAGCATGGGATTCCGTTCCTGCCTTATGCCGGCACGGCAGAGGCAAAGGCATCCAGCACCGGCTGGATGCGGTCGTATTTGAGTTTGAGCGCAGCCTGGTTCACCACCAGCCGCGAGCTGATGTCGATGATGTGCTCCACCGCCACCAGATTGTTGGCGCGCAGCGTGCCGCCGGTGGATACCAGGTCGACGATGGCATCGGCCAGGCCGACCAGCGGTGCCAGTTCCATCGAGCCATACAGCTTGATGATGTCCACATGCACGCCCTTGGCGGCAAAGTGTTCGCGGGCGATTTTCGGGTACTTGGTAGCCACCTTCAGGCGGGCGCCCTGGCGCACCGCATTCTGGTAGTCGAAACCGTTTTCCACCGCCACCATCATCTTGCACTTGGCGATATTCAGGTCCAGCGGCTGGTACAGGCCATCGCCACCGTGTTCGATCAGCACGTCGCGGCCGGCAATGCCCAGATCGGCCGCGCCATACTGAACATAGGTGGGGACATCGGACGCTCTTACAATCACCAGCCGTACATCGGCATGATTGGTCTCGATGATGAGCTTGCGCGAGGATTCCGGATCTTCCGCCGGAACAATGCCGGCCGCAGCCAGCAGGGGCAGGGTTTCTTCAAAGATGCGCCCTTTGGACAGGGCAATAGTCAGGGTCATGATATTAAGCAGGCAATAGGAAAAGAAGGGAAACCGCCATCAGCCGACCAGGGCGCGCCGTTCGCGCTCCAGCTGGCCGACATAACGCTGCACCAGCGTTTCTGACGACGGAGTCATATTGAGAAAGGCGCAACCGGCACGGACGGCTTCATTGCCGTTGCGCAGCTGGGTGGTCAGGCGGTGGCGGATTTCGATACCCACCCGCAAACTGCCCAGCGGTTTCAATTCGAGTGAACAATTCTGGTATTTCTGGCCCAGCTCGAAACCGGGCGCATGCGGTGCCGGCAGCCACAGGCTGCAGCCACCCAGGCTGATGTCGAACAGCACCAGGTCCAGCGGCCGGCCGGGGTAGTCGGCAATATGGCAGCTGACCGGATTGCTGACCGGGGTCTGGATGCGGAAAAACTCGCGCCGCTGCAGCTTGATCACCTGCTCGGGCAGGTCCACCTCGAAGGCCGGGCCACTGTCCAGCACCACCTTGCGGGCTGCGCCGGTGACAAACTGGGTCTTGACCCCGTCCGGCGAGCAGACGAATACATTGCGCTCGCTGTTCAGCAGCTGTTCATTGGTGGCCGGGTCGGCCCCCCAGTCGAGCAACAGCACGCCTTGCCTGGCGTCCACCTCCAGAAAGCGCGTGAGAATGAAGGTTTTTCCCTTGTTGGAAAACACCGTCACCATGTGCCCGGACTTGGCGATAGACGTCAGATGATGCACGACCTCAACCGGGGTGGCCAGGATATACCTGGTCAGATCGGGCTGGGCATGGTCGCCGTGCAGCATACCGGGGGTGTTGTCTTCGCTCACGATGGGCGCTTCTTTCCGCAGTCAAGGTTGGGTGATTGCCTGAATTCTAGCGTAACAGCTGACGAATATCATGAGTCAGGCTGTCTGCCGGCGTGGCATAAGCCTCATAAACCCGCAATTTTCCGCTTTTGTCGAACAGATAGGAGCCGGCACTGTGGTCGACCGTATAAGCGCCACCCGGCACGGCCACTTTCTGTGCCACCACCTTGTAGGCCGACTTGACCTGCTCGATCTGCGCCGTGCTGCCGGTAAGGCCGACAAAACGGGGGTCGAAGTGCGGCACATAGCCGGCCAGCACCGCCGTGGTGTCCCGTTCCGGATCTACCGTGACAAACAGGACTTGCACCTTGTCAGCGTCCGCGCCCAGCTTTTTCATGACCGTGGCGTATTCCAGCATGGTGGTGGGGCAGACATCCGGACAATGGGTATAGCCGAAGAACAGCGCGACCACCTTGCCGGAGAAGTCGGACAGCTTGCGTGGCCGGCCCTGATAGTCGGTCAGGCTGAAATCGCCGCCCAGCTGGGTATCGCTCATGTCCGTGCCTTTGAGATCCAGCTTGGGCGCCGCCGGCGGCGCACAGGCAGCCAGTGCGATGGACAGGATGAACAGGGAGAGCAAACGTAGCAGATGGCGCATCAGGAAACCGGTAGCAGACAGTAATGATCGGACAGCATCGCGGCAAACAGCCAGGTCAGATACCAGATCGACCAGGAAAAGGTGCGGCGAGCCAAGGCGTCAGCATACTGACGATGCAGTTGCACAGCAAGAAACAAGAAGCGTCCGTCCAGTGCCAGCGCTGCCAGCAGATACAGCCAGCCGGCCACGCCCAGTGCCACCGGCAGCAGGGTGACGGCGGTCAGCAGCAGGGTGTACAGCAGAATGGACAAGGTGGTGAAACCCTGGCCATGCGTCAGCGGCAGCATGGGCAGGCCGGCGCGGGCGTAGTCGGCACGCCGGTATAGCGCCAGCGCCCAGAAGTGCGGCGGCGTCCAGGTGTAGATGATCAGCAGCAGCAACAGTGCATGCGGGCTGACCTGCCCGGTCATCGCCGTCCAGCCCAGCAATGGCGGCATGGCCCCGCTGATGCCGCCGATGACGATGTTTTGCGGGGTGTATGGTTTCAGCAGCAGGGTATACACCAGCGCATAGGCCAGCAGGGTGGCCAGCGTCAGCCAGGCGGTCAGCGCGTTGACCCAGCCCCACAGCAGCAGCATGCCACTCCCACCCAGCAGCACCGCCAGCAGCAGGGTTTCGCCACGCCCGGCGCTGCCCCGCGCCGTGGCACGCCAGGCGGTGCGCTGCATGCGGGCATCCAGCGCATGCTCCAGCAGGCAGTTGAGCATCGCCGCCGCGCCAGCCATCAGCGCAATACCCAGCGTGGCCGGCAATAGCAGCCGCAGGGCCGGCAGCGCTGGCTGTGACAGCAACATGCCGATCACGGCGCAGAACACGATCAGTGCCACCACGCGCGGCTTGGCCAGTTGCAGCATGGCCAGCGCATGCTCATAGCCGGCTTGCAGTCTCACACTGGCAGACAGGGCCATCTTGCCGTTCTCCGGTGTCCCTGCCGGCGCGACAACATGCCACCGCGCCAGGGCCGGACGGTACTGCTGCGGCTCTGCCAGCCCAGCCAGTGCTGGCGCAAGGGCCGATAAGCGGCCGGCACCTGCAGCCGGCACAGCAGCATGCTGCTGCCCGCCAGCAGCAGCATGGCCCCGGCATGGTGGGCCAGCGCCAGGGGCAAGGGGTGCAGCCACAGCACATTGGCCACGCCCAGCATAGGCTGCAGCAAGCCTAGCGCCAGCAGCAACAGCAATTGGCGACGCAGACCGGGTATCGACCACAAACGCCAGCACAGCAGGCCCAGCACCAGCATCACCAGCAGCGCACCCAGCCGGTGCAGCCAGTGCATGGCAACCAGGCTGGCCATGGGCAAGGCTCCGCTCTGCAGCACAAAGGCGTCAGCCAGAGAAGATGATGGCCACCAACTGCCGTTGCAGCGGGGAAAACCCTGGCAGGCCAGCGCCGCCTGATGGGACGACACCCAGCCCCCCAAAGCAATCTGCCCGGCCACCAAGCACAGCAACAGCCACGCCAGCCTGCGCTGGCCTGCCCTCACCCGCACGCCCGGCCAGCGGCTGCCGGCCGCCTGCCACAACAGCACGGCCAGCAGGCTCATGCCCAGCAACAGATGAGCGGTGACCACCAGCGGCTGCAGGCGCATGGTCACCGTCAACATGCCCAGCAGCGCCTGAAGGGCCAAGAGCAGCAGCAACAGGCCGGCGACACGCCGCTGCCGGCCGCTGCGCCAGGCTTGCAGCGCCTGCCACAGGATCAACAGCCCCAGACTGCCCGCCAGGTAGCGATGCAGCATTTCCTTCCAGGCCTTGTCCGGGCTGACCGGGCCATCCGGCTGCAGCTGCATGGCCTGCGCGATGGCCGTGGCGGCATGCGCCGGACTGAGCCGGCCATAGCAACCCGGCCAATCCGGACAGCCGAGGCCGGCATCCGACAAACGCACATATGCCCCCAGCGGCAGGACCACACAGGCCAGCAGCAGGGCCAGCCAGGCCAGTTTTTTCATTGCGGCCTCCTTGCCAGCGCGCAGCGCCGGCAGCTGCACGGCATCATCCCAAGCCGTTGTTAACCTTCATCAGCTGTTGCACTTCCTTGATGATCTTGTCCGGACGCAGGGCATCCGGGTAAAACAGCACCTGGTTGCCCAGCGGGTCGATCAGGTAAAAACCGTCGGCTCGGGCCGGCAAGCGCTGGCGTGCCACGGCCAGCTGCACGAAGCCATCTGCCGCCACCGGTGCCGCCGCGCTATACAACAGCACCCGCTGCAAGCGCCCGGCAGCTTCGCCCTGGGCCAGATGAATCTGTCGCATGGTGAACAGGCGCTGGCGGCATACCCGCTCGCAACTGCCCTGAAACTGGCCAACCAGCACCCAGCGCTTGCCAGGCCAGTCCGCCCGGCTGGCGGCGGCGAAGGGCTGGATCGGCAGCAATTCGCCAGCGCTATTGCCGCCCTGCGGTGGCCAGTAGCGATAACTGAACCAGGCCGCCAGCAGCGGCAGCAGACAGAGCAGCACGATCAGCAACAACACCAGCCGGCTGTAGCGTCCCGTGTTCATCCCTTCCTCCATCTGCGTGGCCGCAGCAATAGCAGCAGGCATAGCGCCAGCACCGCCCATTGCAGGGCATAGGCAAAATGCCGCTGTGCCGACAGGGGGGGCTGCAGCGGCCACATCTGCAAACCCGGCAGCGCGGGCTGCAACACCAGCACGCCCTGGCGCCAGCGGCCCGGATACACCTGCGGCAAGCTGGCCATGGCAACCTCATCCACCCGGCCGGCAACGCCCGACCGCGCGCCGGGCAAGGTCCAGCGTCCATGCCACGGCAACCATTGCCCGCGCAACTGCGGTGGCAGCAACAAGGCTGGCTGCGGGCGGGAGTCGGCCAGCCAGCCCAGATCGAGCAGCAGCATGCTGTCATCCGCCAGCCGCACCGGCAGCAGCAGCCTGGCTCCCGGCTGCTCGTCCAGCAGGCTGTTGCCCAGCTGGATCACCGGCCCCAGCGGGCGGGCCCCTGCCACGCTGCGGCGGGAATAATCCGGGGCCTGGGTCAGCGGCACCGCCGACCACACCTGCACCGGCTGGCTGCCCGCCCGTGCCAGCGCCTGTTCACGCTGCAAGGCATCGCGGCCACGCAACACCTGCCAGCAGGCCAATACAAAAGGTAACAACACACAGAGCAACAGAAGCCCACGACTACGCTTTTTGCCACTAGACTGAAAGCATGTTTTTGCAGGCGCAGCAGCACCGGAGGGCTCAGCCATGAAAATCGTCATCGTCTTTTTGCTTGCCTGCATCGTGCTGGCCCTGTTCTGGGGGCTGTCCGGCCTGCTCAAGGCCGAGTCCGGCTCACAGCGGCTGATCCGTTCGCTGACCCTGCGGCTTGGCTTGTCCATTGGCCTGTTCATCCTGCTGTTGCTGGGCGTGCTGTTTGGCTGGTGGCGTCCGCATCAGCCCAGCTAGGCTGGCTGCGGCTACAGGCAGTAGACGAAGACAAACAGCAGCAGCCACACCACATCGACAAAATGCCAATACCAGGCCGCCGCCTCGAAAGCGAAATGGTGTTGCTGGTCGAAGTGTCCGCGCAGCACCCGCAACCACACCACCAGCAGGATGACACTGCCCAGCAAGACGTGCAGGCCGTGCAGGCCGGTCAGCATGTAGAAGGTCATGCCGTAGCCTCCCGCCGACAATGTCAGCTGCTGTGCCGTCCAGGCATGGTGGTATTCGATGGCCTGCAGGCAGAGAAACCCCAGCCCCAGCACGATGGTGATCAACAGGCCCAGCTTCAGTTGCGCCCGTCGCCCCAGTAGCAGGCCCCAGTGCGCCCAGGTCAGGCTGACCGCGGAAGACAGCAGGATCAGCGTATTGAGCGCCGGCAGCCCCCAGGCTTCCATGGCCTGATAAGCCGGCCCCGCCACCGGGGCGGTCTGCAGCGGCCAGCTGGCGGAAAAATCCGGATAGAGCAATTTGTAATCCAGGCTGCCCAGCGTCGGCAGCGCCACCTGGCGCACCCAGAACAGCGCGGCAAAGAATGCGCCAAACAGCATGACTTCCGAGAAAATGAACCAGCCCATGCCCCAGCGGAAGGACAGCGCCTCCTGCCCGTGATAGCGGCCGCCCACGCTCTCGCGGATGACATCGCCAAACCAGCCGCACAGCATGCGCAGCAGGATCAGCCCACCCAGCGCCAGCAGCCACCAGCCCGGCAGCATGCCGTTCAGCGCACAAGCCGCGCCCAGTCCCAGGCAGAACAGTGCCACGGCCCCCAGCAGTGGCCAGCGTGACGGGGCGGGGACGAAATACTGCACCGGCCCATGCTCATCCAGTAGCGCCATGATGCTCTCCTCAATGGCTGATCCAGTTCACCAGTAGCAGCAGCAAGCCGATAAGGGCCGCCACCAGCAACAAGGCGGTGGCAATCAGCTGCAGCGGCCGCAGGTGTCCATCCTGCTGTGCCGCCTGCTGCCGGCGGATACCGGCAAACGCCGCCAGCACCGCCAGCACGCCACGCCACCAGCTCATGGCCTGCCCTCCCCCTGCGGCACATCGAACACGCTGTACGACAGGGTGATGCTGTCTATCGCGGCCGGCAGCGCCCGGTCTATCACCAGCACCACCGGAAAACGCCGTGTCTCACCCGGCTGAAACAGCTGCTGGCGGAAACAGAAGCACTCCAGCTTCTTGACATAAGCCGCCGCCTCGGCCGGCAGATAGCGCGGAATCGCCTGCCCCACCACCTGCTGCCGGCTGTTATTGCGCAGCTCGTACTGCAGCTGGATGAACTGCCCGGTTTTCACCTGCAGCCGTGATTGCAGCGGCCTTACCTGCCAGGGCAGGCCCGGCTGCACCATGGCATCCAGTTGCAGTACCACCGGCCGTGCCGCGACCTGTGCCGCATCCCTGCCCGGCATGGCATCGGCCACCACCACCCGGTTCAGACCGGTCACCTCGCAAATCACCCGGTACAGCGGCACCAGCCCCCAGGCAAAACCGAACATCAGCAACACCAGCAGCAGCAACCTGCGCAACAGGGTGAGATTGGCTGCCTGCATACCGCTGGCCATGGTGGTCTCCCGCGCTAGCCGTGCTTGCCGCCCTGCATGGCAACCACCACGCCATTTTCCGCCACGTCCAGCTGCGGAGCCTCGCTGAAGCTGTGATACGGCGCGGGCGTCGGCAGCCGCCACTCCAGGGTATTGCCCCCCTCCCACGGTTGCTGGGCAGCCGTTTTGCCATGGCGCAGCGAGTACAGGATGTTCACCAGGAAAATCAGCTGGCCCAGGCCGAACATGAAGGCACCAACGCTGGCAATCTGGTTGAACTGGGTAAATTGCAGTGCGTAGTCGGGAATGCGCCGCGGCATGCCGGCCAGGCCAAGAAAATGCATGGGAAAGAAGGTGACGTTGAACCACAGCAGCGACCACCAGAAATGCAGCCGCCCCAGGCGCTCGCTATACATCTTGCCGGTCATCTTGGGAAACCAGTAATACACGGCGGAAAACAGGCTGAACAAGGCACCGGCCACCAGCACATAATGAAAATGCGCCACCACGTAGTAACTGCCATGCAGCTGCACGTCGACTGCGGCCACGCTGAGCGTGACGCCGGACAGCCCGCCAATGGTGAACAGCAGGATGAAACCGATGGCAAACAGCATGGGGGTTTCAAAGCTCATGCTGCCTTCCCACATGGTGGCTATCCAGTTGAATACCTTCACCCCGGTGGGCACGGCGATCAGCATGGTGGCGTACATGAAAAACAGCTGGGCGGTAGCCGGCATGCCGGTGACAAACATGTGGTGTGCCCACACCATGAAGGACAGCACACCAATCGAGCTGGTGGCATACACCATGGAGGTGTAGCCAAACAGCGGCTTGCGGGCAAAGGTGGGAATCACCTGGCTGACTATGCCGAAGGCCGGCAAGGCCATGATGTAGACCTCGGGGTGACCGAAAAACCAGAACACATGCTGGTAGAGGATGGGGTCGCCGCCACCGGCGGCATTGAAAAAATGCGTGCCGAAGTGGCGGTCGGTCAGCACCATGGTCACCGCACCGGCCAGCACCGGCATGACGGCGATGATGAGATAGGCGGTAATCAGGCTGGCCCAGGCAAACATCGGCATCTTCATCATGCTCATGCCGGGGGCGCGCAGATTGATGATGGTGACCACGATATTGATGGCCCCCATGATGGAGCTGATACCCAGGATATGGATGGCAAAAATGGTCAGATCCATGCCCATGCCCAGCTGCACCGACAAGGGCGCATACAGCGTCCAGCCGGCCGCCGCGGCGCCGCCAGGCACCACAAAGGACAGCAGCAACAAGGCCATGGCCGGTGGCAACAGCCAGAAGCTCCAGTTATTCATGCGGGCAAACGCCATGTCCGGCGCGCCTATCATCAGTGGCAGCATCCAGTTGGCCAGGCCGGTAAAGGCCGGCATGATGGCGCCGAACACCATGATCAGCCCATGCAGAGTGGTGAGCTGGTTGAACAACTCCGGCTGGAAAAACTGCAGGCCGGGGCGAAACAGTTCGGCCCTTATGCACAGGGCCAGCACCCCGCCCACCAGAAACATGCAGAAGGCAAACCACAGGTAGAGCGAACCGATGTCCTTGTGATTGGTGGCAAACAGCCAGCGCCGCCAGCCATGCGGCCGGTGCGACTGCTGCGGTACTGCTGCAAGACCGGCAATAGCCATGCTGCCCTCCTCAGGATGCGGCACCGGCACGGGCGGCCCTGATCTCGGCCGGCTGCACCAGTTGCCCGGTGTGATTGCCCCAGGCATTGCGCTCGTAGCTGATGACCGCCGCGATGTCGGTATCGGACAACTGCTTGCCCCAGGCCTGCATGGCGGGATTTTTCTGGCTGCCATTGAGCACGATATTGATATGGCCGGCCTTGTCGCCATTGACCACGGGCGAACCATCCAGCGCCGGGAAACTGCCGGGGATGCCCTTGCCGTTCGCCTGATGGCAGGGAATGCAGTTCTGGCCATACACCTTCTCGCCACGCTCGCGCAGCGCCGCCAGCGTCCATACCCGGGTCGGGTCGTCAGCACTGGCTGCCGCCTGCTTCAGCCGCGCATCGCGCCAGCGCGCATAGTCCTCAGGGCTGCGCGCCTCCACCACGATGGGCATGAAGCCATGGTCCTTGCCGCACAGCTCGGAACACTGGCCGCGATAAATGCCGGGGGTATCCACCATGAACCAGGCATCGCGCAGAAAACCGGGAATGGCATCCTGCTTGATGCCCAGCTGCGGCACCCACCAGGAGTGGATGACATCGTTGGCCGTCAGCAGCAGCCGCACCTTGCGCCCGGTGGGCACCACCAGCGGCTCATCCACCTCCAGCAGATAATTGGCCGGTTTGGCTGCCGTACCGGCAATGGCACTGGCTGGCGTGGCCAGATGGCTCATGAAGCCGAAATTGTCGTCGAGATAGTCGTAACGCCACTTCCACTGATAGCCGGTGATCTTGATGGTCAGCTCCTCCCCGCGCGTGCTTTTCTGGTTCAGCACCGCCCGGGTCGCCGGCCAGGCGATCAGCAGCAGGATCAGCAGTGGAATCAGCGTCCAGATGATTTCCACCGTGGTGTTCTCGTGAAATAGTCTGGCGGCGTGGCCGGCCGACTTGCGATGACGCACGATGGCATACAGCATGACGGCCAGCACCAGCAGGAAGATGCCGCCGGTCACCAGCAGCAGCATGGTGTGCAGATCGTATTCCAGGCGGGCAAGCGAGGTGGCGGGGGCTTGCAGATTGATGGCCGCGCCCCGGGCCTGCATGGCGGTGCAGGCAAGCAGGCTGCTGGCAGCGGTACGGCCCGGCAGGTACCGGCAGGACATGGCCCCCCCTCTCTGGCCAGCCGGCTGTGACACTGGCCTTTTCAAGCGCTGACATTAACAATCATCAGCAGCTGCTTGAAATGCTAGGTCACCCGCAGATAAAAACAAGAATCTTTCATGATGCAATGCAAAAGGCAATCTTCATACCAAAAGCATAAACTTGTAATTGGAATGAGATGACAAATAATGAGGATACACCTAGCGCTTTTTGGCTAAGAGCCGCGCACAACACCGCGCAGAGGCCCCGGCTCAGGGCGGGCTGACGCAGACAGCACCAGCACAATGGCCAGGAGGCACAACGCCGGGGTGGTGGGTTTTGTCAGTGGGTCTAAAACGCAAGCAGTCCAGACGGCAACTCAGATCATGTCCAATGCCAGCCGTGCGCAATACAGCGCCAATCCGCATTTCCTGCACACCCTGTCCGGCCTGCTGGCCAGACAGGCCATTGTGGTGGAGCATGCCATCAGCGCACCCGATGGCAGCATTCTGTTGACCAGTGGCAGCCGCCTGCAGCCACGGCATTTCCAGCTGCTGCCACAGCAGCAGCTGCGCTCGCCACTGGAATCCAGCCTGGCTCTGCCTGATTTTGCCGCACACCGCCTGTTACGGGAAAAGAGCGACCAGCTGCTGGCCGATCAAGCACTGTTACAACAGCTGCTGCAAAAAACAACACACCGGCATGCCTGCCTGGCCGTGTTGGAAAACCTGCCCCTCAATCCTGCCCTCACCGTCTTGCTGGCCATGCTGGATCAACAACAGCTGCTGGAACACGGCCTGCTGTGCTGCCTGTTCAGTCTGGGACTGGCCTTGCGCACCGGGCAATCCAGCGCGCTGCTGGAACAAATCGCCCTGGCCGCACTGTTCCATGACATCGGCGAACTGTATCTGGATGCCGGACACCCAGCCCAAGCGGCCGCGGGCAGCGCGCCGCTTGCATGGCGGCACCGCATGGTGCATCCGCTGATTGCTTACCGGCAGATGCTGCAATTGGGTCAGCATCCGCAGCTGGAGGCCATTGCCCTGGCCATGCTGCAGCATCACGAGCGGCTGGATGGCAGCGGCTACCCGCGCCGGGAAAAGGAAAAACAGCTGGGCATTGCCGGCCAGCTGATCGCGGTGGCCGACCTTAGCTGCCGGCTGCTGCAGAAAAGCCACCCCGGCCAGCGGCTGGATATTGCCTTGCGCATCATCCCCGGCGAATTTCACCGCCCGGCGGTGGCGGTGATGCACCGCGCACTGCAGCAGCTGGACAAGGACACGGCGGCCATGCCGACGTCGGCGCAGGCGATGGCGGCATTGCATGCGCTGCTCAAGCGCATCGGCGAAATCACCCACCTGCTGCTCAATCTGCAGGAAGAAACGCTGACGGCGGCTGGTCAGGCGGCGCTCGGCCGCTGCATGGGCCAGTTTGATACCATCCAGCGCTCGCTGTTCAGCACCGGCATGCAAGCCAGCCAGCCGCTGGCGCAGGAGGAGGATCTGCAGCTGGAGATTCTGCTGGTGACCGAGGAAATCAACTGGCGGCTACGCAATCTGGGCCGCGATCTGAGTCTGGCCCAGGACAAGCTGGGCCCGGATGATGCCATGCTGTTCCAGTCACTCAGCAGCGTGTTGCTGGCCGGCACGCCGGCTTGAGCGCACCGCTCAGGCTGGCGCGTAGGGTAGCTCCAGCAACAAGGGCGCCGCGATGGCGGCTTGCAGGGTGGCCAGATTGTCGGCATAGGCCAGTTGCTGCGGCACCACCCGGTTGGCCACCCAGCCGGCCAGCTGCAAGCCGGATGCCTGAATGGCACGCACAGTCAGCAAGGCATGGTTGATGCAACCCAGGCGCATGCCCACCACCAGAATCACCGGCAGTTGCAGCGCCCGTGCCATGCCTTCCATGTAGACACCCTCGGCCAATGGGGCCAGCCAACCGCCTGCGGCTTCCACCAGCACGGTGTCCGCCTGCGCCGCCAGTTGCTGGTAATGGCTGACAATGGTGTCCAGCACAATCTCCACCCCGGCTTCGCGTGCGGCGATATGCGGCGAGACCGGCGGCAAAAAGCGGTAGGGGTTCATCAGGTCCAGATCCTGCTGGCCGGTGGCCGCCACCAGCCGTGCCACATCGTCATTCAGCCAGCTGCCATCCGGCAGAATCTCGCAGCCGGAGGCCACCGGTTTCATCGCCACTACCCGCTGCCCCTGTGCCTGCCAGTGACGGATCAGCGCGACAGCGGAATGGGTTTTGCCGATTTCAGTATCGGTGCCGGTAATGAAAAAGCCTTGAGCCATGGTGGGTTTGCCTTGCATCTATGAAGCAGGCTGGATGATAGCGCGGGAAAGGGTAATGCGGGAAACCGGGGGCCAGCCCGCCAGCGCAGCGACGCCGACCTCCTGGGTCGGCGATCTGCCACGCTGGCCTTGTGAGCCTGGGCTGTATGGATGCGGCCTTGTGAGCCTTAGGGTTTCAATATCGGAGTGGACTGAAACCGGTTTGCCAGGGCTTGCCCGTGGCTGCCTGCCCGCCTGCCGGGAACGGGATGGGAAAATCCGGCAGACGGTAAAGCAGCACGGGACCGGCCCGGCAGGTATTGCTAATCAGACATTGCCTTGCGCCTTGACGCGTTCCTGACGGTTGCTCAGCTTGTTGAGCGCCGACAGATAAGCCTTGGCACTGGCGACAATCACATCGGTATCCGCGCCCTGGCCATTCACCACACGGCCATCCTTGGCCAGCCGCACGGTGACTTCGCCCTGCGATTCGGTACCCTTGGTAATGGCATTGACCGAGTACAGTTCCAGTTCGGCCTGGCTGTTGACCGTGCTTTCGATGGCCTTGAAGGCGGCATCCACCGGGCCGGAGCCACTGGATTCGCAGCGCTTTTCCACGCCATGCTCGACAAACACGATGGCAGCCTGCGGTGCTTCGCCGGTTTCGGTATTCACCTTCAGCGACACGAACTTGTAGTCTTCCTGCAAGGTGGCCACCAGCTCGTCCGACACCAGCGCGTGCAGGTCTTCGTCGAAGATTTCACGCTTGCGGTCGGCCAGATCCTTGAAGCGGGCAAAAGCGGCGTTAAGCGCTTCTTCGCTGTCCAGCACGATGCCCAGATCGGTCAGCTTGGTCTTGAAGGCATTGCGACCGGACAATTTGCCCAGGGTCAGGCGGTTGGCACTCCAGCCCACGCTCTCTGCCGACATGATTTCATAGGTTTCGCGATGCTTGAGCACGCCATCCTGGTGGATGCCGGATTCGTGGGCAAAGGCATTGGCACCGACGATGGCCTTGTTCGGCTGTACCGGATAGCCGGTCACCGTGGATACCAGCTTGGAAGCCGGCACGATCTGGGTGGCATCGATACGGGTTTCCACCGCAAAAATGTCCTTGCGGGTACGCACGGCCATGACGATCTCTTCCAGCGCGGCATTACCGGCGCGCTCGCCCAGACCGTTGATGGTGCATTCCACCTGACGGGCACCGCCCAATACGGCAGCCAGGCTGTTGGCCACGGCCATGCCCAGATCGTTGTGGCAATGGGCCGACCAGATCACCTTGTCGCCACCCGGCGTCTTGCTGATCAGCTCGCGGAAGAAGGCTTCGGTGGCACGCGGCACGGCGT
The DNA here is from genome assembly GCF_016429115.1 of Aquitalea sp. ASV15. Classification (NCBI taxonomy): domain Bacteria; kingdom Pseudomonadati; phylum Pseudomonadota; class Betaproteobacteria; order Neisseriales; family Chromobacteriaceae; genus Aquitalea; species Aquitalea sp. ASV15. Next base: position 28,566 of record NZ_JAELTZ010000004.1, read on the forward strand.
AGCCCACGGTATCCGGCACGTTCAGCGTGGTGGCGCCGGCCTTGATCACTTCGCCAAAGATGCGGGCGAGGAAGTCGATATCCGAGCGCAAGGCGTCTTCGGCGGAAAATTCGACATCATCGGTGTATTCACGCGCCAGCTTGACGGCCTTTACCGCAGCCTCTACCACCTCATCCGGCGTCATGCGCAGCTTCTTTTCCATATGGATGGGGCTGGTGGCGATAAAGGTGTGGATGCGGCCACGGGCAGCCGGCTTGATGGCTTCACCGGCGGCGCGCACATCGCGCTCGTTGGCACGGGCCAGGCTACAGACGGTGGAATCCTTGATCACCTCGGCAATGGCGTGGATGGCATCGGCATCGCCCGGGCTGGCGGCAGCAAAGCCGGCCTCGATCACATCGACACCCAGACGTTCCAGCTGGCGGGCGATGCGGATCTTTTCTTCCTTGGTCATGGAAGCGCCCGGCGACTGCTCGCCATCACGCAAGGTGGTATCAAAAATGTAAAGACGGTCGCCCATGTCGAATGCTCTCCCTTGTCCCTGTGCTGCTGTCCCGGCTGCGTTCAGGTAATCGTTGAAATCGAATCTCTTGCCCTGGCTTGCCGCCAGTTGCGCCAACTTGTTCAACTGCGCCAGCGGTAGGCTGCCGCGTTCTCTCCACTTGTAGACTGCTGCACGGCTGACCGGCTCATCGGGAAAAATCCGGCTCAGGCCTTCTGCCACCGCACCGGGGCCGCCCAGGTCGTCAATGAGTCGTTCAATGTCCAATTGCATGTTGTGCTCCTGCAGCAAGTTTTGATTCAATGTAACGATTCGACGACATAACGTCAAACCCGCAGTGCAACATGCGGCAAAAATATCGTCAAATCTGTGTCAAATTTACAATTATTAGACATTAAGTCTAATTTACAACAAAAAACGTAGTTCCCTCCGCGTCAACCTAGCCTTGCAGCCAAGTATTTTCCTGCCATCCGATAAGAAATATCAGACCAATCCGTCCAATCACCCACCCGCATCAAGCAAAAGCCCCGCTGCTGCCGGGGCAGGAGCGGGGCTTGATCACACAGATCGACAATCAGGGCGAGACCGCCGGCAGCGGCTTGCGCCGCAGCAGATTCCAGCCTGCCATCACATAGCCGGACAGGGCATAGCAGACAAAGAAGCCGAACAGCACCAGCGGCGGCTCCGACATCAGCAATAGCAAGCCCACCACCAGCGCCAGCAACATCACAAACGGCACACGGCGGCGCAGGTGGATCTCCTTGAAGCTCCAGAACTTGACATTGGTCACCATGGTGATGCCGGAAAAGGCAGTAAAGCCCAGCAGAACCCACTTCAAACCCGGCAGGCCAGTGTAGTCATAGGCATGGCAGATCCACACCAGCCCCGCTACCAGCGCCGCTGCTGCCGGGCTGGGCAGGCCGGTAAACCAGCGCTTGTCGGTACTGCCTATCATGGTGTTGAAACGGGCCAGCCGCAGTGCGGCGCCGGCACAGTGGATGAATGCCACCATCCAGCCCAGCTTGCCCATGTCTTTCAACAGCCATTCATAGGCCACCAGCGCGGGAGCGACACCAAAGCTCACCATGTCCGACAGGCTGTCGAACTCGGCACCAAAAGCACTCTGGCTATGGGTCAGCCGGGCAACCCGCCCATCCATGCCATCCAGGATCATGGCAACAAAGATGGCAACGGCAGCAATCTGGAAATTCTGGTTCATCGCTTGCACGATGGCGTAGAAACCGGCGAACAAGGCCGCCAGGGTAAAGGAGTTGGGCAGCAGGTAAATACCCTGACGGCGCAGGGACGGCTTACCCGGAACGGGGTCATGGATCATGGTGTTATCCGTAAGCGAAGCTATCGGTACGGCGCTGAGCACACACCGGCGCGGGCCGGCTGTCAGTACGTCGACGATCTAGACAAAGGGCGCATGCGCGCAGAGCCGCTGATTTTAATCCAAGCCGGCCCCGGCAGCAAAAGCGCCGGTCCGCCCGCACTGCCGACCACCCATCCTGCATGAAAAAAGCCGGGTTTCCCCGGCTTTGGCACACTGACTGACTTCGAAATCAGTTCTTGGACTGGTCGACCAGTTTGTTCTTGGAGATCCAAGGCATCATGGCGCGCAGTTCGGCACCCACCTTTTCGATCGGGTGATCGGCGGTCAGGCGGCGACGGGCAGTCATGCTCGGATAGTTGGTCTTGCCTTCCAGGATGAACATCTTGGCGTATTCACCGGACTGGATGCGATACAGCGCCTTTTTCATGGCTTCCTTGGTGGCGGAGGTCACCACTTCCGGGCCGGTCACGTACTCGCCATACTCCGCGTTATTGGAGATGGAGTAGTTCATGTTGGCGATGCCGCCTTCGTACATCAGGTCGACGATCAGCTTCAGTTCGTGCAGGCACTCAAAGTAAGCCATTTCCGGAGCGTAACCGGCTTCGGTCAGGGTTTCGAAACCGGCTTTCACCAGTTCTACCGCGCCGCCACACAGCACAGCCTGTTCGCCGAACAGGTCGGTTTCGGTTTCTTCGCGGAAGTTGGTTTCGATCACGCCACCCTTGGTGCCGCCGTTGGCAGCAGCATAGGACAGGGCCACGTCACGGGCCTTGCCGGACTTGTCCTGGTAAACGGCGATCAGGGTCGGCACGCCGCCACCCTTCACGTACTCGGAACGCACGGTGTGACCCGGGCCTTTCGGGGCCACCATGATCACGTCCAGGTCTTCGCGCGGAACGATCTGGTTGTAATGCACGTTGAAGCCGTGGGCAAAAGCCAGGGCAGCGCCCTTCTTGATGTTCGGGGCGATTTCGTTGCGATAGACGTCCGGCTGGGATTCATCCGGCAGCAGAATCATCACGACATCGGCCTTCTTCACTGCTTCGGCCACTTCCTTCACCTTGTGGCCAGCCGCTTCGGCCTTTTTCCAGGACGCGCCGTCCTTGCGCAGACCCACGATCACATCAACGCCAGATTCCTTCAGGTTCTGGGCGTGGGCATGGCCTTGCGAGCCGTAGCCGATGATGGCGACTTTCTTGCCCTTGATGATGGAAAGATCCGCGTCCTTGTCGTAATACACTTTCATTTGCTTTGTCCCTTGTTATCCGGGCGGCCACCTGCTGTGGCCCGCCGTCAGATGTATAGATATATCAGATTTTCAGAACCCGTTCACCACGGCCAATGCCGGATGCGCCAGTACGGACCGTTTCCAGGATCACTGCGCGGTCGATGGCCTCGATAAAGGCCCCCAGCTTGTCGCTCGTACCAGTCAGCTCGATGGTGTATGTCTTTTCCGTAACATCAATGATGCGACCGCGGAAAATATCCGCCATGCGCTTCATTTCCTCCCGGTCCTTGCCGGTAGCGCGCACCTTGATCAGCATCATCTCGCGTTCGATGTGCTCGGATTCATTGAGGTCTATCACCTTGACCACCTCGATCAGCTTGTTGAGCTGCTTGGTGATCTGTTCGATGACTTCGTCGGAACCATGCGTGACGATCGTCATCCGTGACAGTGTCGGATCCTCGGTAGTCGACACCGTCAGTGAGTCAATATTGTAAGCCCGGGCCGAAAACAGCCCCACCACGCGGGACAATGCGCCCGCTTCGTTTTCCAGCAAAATCGAAAGAATATGTCTCATACCGTCCGCCTCAGCACATATTGCCGTAGTCACGGTTGTTCTCGAAGGGGACCTGCTGGACGTCGCGCATGTGCGGCGGCAAATCCATCTGGTCCAGACCCTTGCCATTCTGGATCATCGGGAACACGTTCTCGGATTGATCGGTACGGAAGTCTAGGAAGACCAGACGTTCCTTCAGGGCGGGGCCAAAGGCCTCGCGCAGTACCGGCTCGACATCGGACGGGTTTTCGATCTTGAAGCCAACGTGGCCATAGGCTTCCGCCACCTTCACGAAATCCGGCAGCGCATCCATGTAGGATTCGGAATACCGGGTGCCGTAGAAGAATTCCTGCCACTGGCGCACCATGCCCAGATAGCGGTTGTTGAGCGCCACGATCTTGACCGGTGTGTGGTACTGCTTGCAGGTGGACAGCTCCTGGATGTTCATCTGGATGGAGCCTTCGCCGGTAATACAGGCGACGGTGGCATCCGGATTGGCCAGTTGCGCGCCCATGGCTGCAGGCAAACCGAAGCCCATGGTACCCAAGCCGCCGGAATTCAGCCACTGCTTCGGGCTGTCGAACTTGTAATACTGGGCCGCCCACATCTGATGCTGTCCCACATCGGAGGCGACGATGGCCTTGCCACCGGTGATTTCATACAGCTTTTCCACCACGTACTGCGGCTTGATCAGCTCGGTGGACGGGGTGTACAGCAGGCTGTTGTGGCCGCGCCATTCTTCGATCTGCTTCCACCAGTTGGCCAGATGCTGTGCATCCGGTTTCTGGCCGGACTGGCGCAGGATGTCCAGCATTTCACGCAGCACATGCTTGACGTCGCCGACGATGGGCACGTCCACTTTCACGCGCTTGGAAATGGAAGACGGGTCCACGTCGATGTGGATGATCTTCTTCGGCTGCGACAGGAAATGCGATGGCACGCTGATGACGCGGTCGTCGAAACGCGCCCCCACGGCGATCAGCACATCACAGTACTGCATGGCCATATTGGCTTCGTAAGTACCGTGCATGCCCAGCATGCCGAGGAATTGCGGATCGGAACCCGGATAGGCACCCAGGCCCATCAGGGTGTTGGTACACGGCAGGCCCAGCGATTTGACCAGCTCGGTCACTTCGGCTGCGGCATTGCCCTGTACGGCACCGCCACCGACATAAATGTAGGGACGCTTGGCTTCCAGCAGAAGGTTGATGGCCTTCTTGATCTGTCCCGGATGGCCGCGGGTGGCAGGCACATAGGAACGGATGTGCACGCTTTCCGGGTAATGGAATTCGGCACGTTGCTGGGTCACATCCTTGGGAATATCCACCACCACCGGGCCGGGTCGGCCACTCTTGGCGATGTAGAATGCCTTCTTGATGGTGTCAGCGATATCGTTGACATCCTTCACCAGGAAGTTGTGCTTCACGCACGGGCGGGTAATGCCCACCATGTCCACTTCCTGGAAGGCATCCAGGCCAATGGCGGGTGTGGCCACCTGACCGGAAATCACCACCATGGGGATGGAGTCCATGTAGGCGGTGGCAATGCCGGTGACGGCATTGGTGGCACCGGGACCGGAGGTCACCAGCGCCACGCCCACCTTGTCGCTGGAACGCGAGTAGGCATCCGCCGCATGTACGGCAGCCTGCTCGTGACGCACCAGAACGTGCTTGAATTTTTCCTGCCGGAAGATGGCATCATATATTTCCAGAACCGCGCCGCCGGGGTAGCCGAACAAAAATTCGACCCCTTCTTCCTGCAGGCAACGGACTAGGATTTCCGCGCCCGATATCTGCATCTTGTGCCTCTTTGTCTTGTCTTGCAGTCAATCTTGGCGATTGACTTGTGTTTCATCCCGTTGTGATGAAAGACCTTAGCTTATCCCTCAAATGGCGGTCAAGTGCTTTTGTGCAGGTGCAAAAACACGCTAAGCCACGGTAAAAACAGGGAAATCCGCGGGGTGGCCTTGCCTGTCCGGCTCTGCTACTATCTTTCGTTGGCATCAACCAGAATCTTCCCCTACACATGGCAAGCCGCAAGGAAATGGCCGACTTTCTGCAGTCGGCGGAACGACGCGCCTTCAAGCAAGCCCTGTACGCCGTGCGCAATGACGAAAACGCGCTGGACATCGTGCAAGACTCCATGATGAAGCTGGCAGACCGCTACGCCCATGCACCGGCGGCGGAATTGCCGCTGATTTTCCAGCGCATCCTGCAAAACACCATTCGCGATCACTTCCGCCGTGCCAAGGTGCGCCAGTTCTTTGGCACCCTGCTGTCTTCGCTGCTGCCCACCCGCGAGGAGGACGAAAGCGCCGATCCGCTGGAAACGCTGAACATCGCGGCAGACGAGGCCAGCAGCAATCCGGAAAAATGGTATGCCCGCAAGGAAGTCGCTCAGCTGATTGATGGCGCGGTGCAGCTGCTGCCCAATCGTCAACGGGAAGCCTTCCTGCTGCGTTACTGGGAAGGACTGGATGTCGCCGAAACCGCACGGGTGATGGGCTGCTCGGAAGGCAGCGTCAAGACGCATTGCTCGCGCGCCACCCACACGCTGGCGGCCATCCTGCAGCAAAAAGGAGTGGTGCTATGAAGCCCTCGCAAGATTCTGCGAACCATGCCGGTGCCAACGACAAGCTCAAGCACAGTGTGACCACCATACTCGACCAACCAGGCAATCAGCTCAGTGCCCCCCAGCAGCAGCGACTGCGCCAGGCCCGCGAGCTGGCCCTGGCCCGCTTTGACCTGCGCGCCAGCGAAACGCCGCGCTTGCGCGAGCAGCTGTCGCTCTGGCTGCAACGCCATACCCAGGGCTTGCGCCGCAGCCTGCTGGCCCTGAGTTTTGCCGTGATGGCCGGTACCGGCCTGTGGCTGATGGAGGGCTTGCTGGTCGAGGAAGAAGCGGTGGATGCCGCCATCCTGGCGCATGAGCTGCCGCTGGAAATGCTGATGGAACCGCACTTCTCGGGGAGCCTGCATGACTAGGCTGCATCGCTTGCTGCCCTGGCTGCTGCCCTGGCTGCTGGCCGGCTGCCTGCTGGCCACGCCGGTACTGGCCAGCCCGCTGACCAACCCGCGCTGGGATCAGCTGGATAGCGAGCAACAGACGGTCATGGCCCCGCTGGCCGCCGAATGGGACCGCTATGCACCGGAGAAAAAGAAAAACCTGCTGGCCATCGTGCCGGAATACCGCAGCCTGGACCCGGCCGGCCGCCTGCGCCTGCAAAGCAAGCTGAAAAGCTGGTCGGACCTGACGCTGGAGCAACGCCAGCAAATCCGCAATAACTGGAAAACGCTGCAAGGTCTGCCTCCTGCCGAGCGGGAAAAAGCCATCCAGCGCCTGAAACAAAGCCAGCCCAAGCCCCAGGCTTCCGGCTGAGCATCACCCTGCCATCATCATCATGAGCCCAACCCTTACCGCGGCCAGCCTTGGTCGCCGCCTGTGCAGCCAGCTTTACGAATTGCTGCTGATTGCAGCACTGCTGCTTACCGTTTCCGCTGTCATGACCGGCCTGCAAGCCTGGCTGGGACAGTCGCTAGTGCTGGACCTGCTCACCCAGCTGGCGCTGGCCGGCGCGCTGTTCGGCTATTTCGGCAGCAGCTGGGTCAAATCCGGCCAGACCGTGGCCATGAAAGCCTGGCGGGTGAAGGTGGTGCGTCAGGATGACGGACAGCTGATGGATTGGCGCCAGGCCGGTTTCCGCTACATCGTCGGCCTGCTGCTGTTTGTCGGCATGCCGGCCATTTCCTACCTGGCCTGGTCGCGCAATCTGGGCCATGGCCGTGAGGCGCTGCTGATTTCGCTGGCCTGGTGCATGCTGCCCTATCTGGCGGCCTGCTACGACAAGGAGCGGCTGTTCCTGCACGACCGCCTGGCCCGCACCCGCCAGATCACCCTGCCCAAACCGCCCCATCCGGGCAAGGGCCGTCGCGCCGGACAAGACTAGCTGCCGCCGGCGGCCGCACGCTGGTAAACCAGCTGGCCAGCCACATAGGTCGCGGCAATCGCCCGGTCATCACCCAGCATCATCTGGATGAACAGGGCATCCTGCACATCGCGGGCATAGCGCATGCGAAAAGTGATCAGCGGTGTCGAGTACCAGTCCAGCACCAGCAGATCGGCCTCCATGCCGGGCGCCAGGCTACCCACCTTGTCGGCAATGCCCAGTGCTGCGGCACCGCCACGGGTGGCCAGATACCAGGCTTGCACCGCCGTCAGCGCATTGCCGTGGCTTTGTGCCGCGACATAGGCCGCTTGCATGGTCTGCAGCATGGAAAAGCTGGTGCCTGCGCCCACATCCGTCCCCAGCCCCAGCGCCACCTGTCGTGCGCCCTGCTTGAGCCGGCGCAGGTCCAGGCTGCCCGAGCCGAGAAACTGGTTGGAAGTGGGGCAATGCGCCAGCGCCGCACCGCTGTCGGCAAAGGCGGCGATTTCCGCATCCGACAAGTGAATGCCGTGGCCGAAGACCGCCCGTGGCCGTAGCAGCCCGTGCCGGTCATAGACATCGGCATAGTCACGGCAGTGTGGAAACAGCTGTTGCACCCAGGCCAGTTCATCGAGGTTTTCCGCCACATGTGACTGGATCAGCACATCAGGATACTCACGGGCCAGTACGGCCAGCGCATCCAGCTGTGCCGGGCTGCAGCTGGGAGCAAAGCGTGGCGTCAGCGCGTATTCGGCCCGGCCGCGCCCATGCCAGCGCCGTATCAGTGCCAGCGAGTCATCATAGGCGGCCTGCGCCGTATCCAGCAGTGCCGCCGGCGCATGGCGGTCCATGCAGACTTTGCCGGCAATCAGTCGCAAGCCGTAGCGGGCCGCCTCTTCGAACAGCACGTCCACCGAATGCGGGTGCACGGTGCCAAATACGCAGGCCGTGGTCACGCCATTGCGCAACTGCTCTTGCAAAAACAGCCGTGCCACCTCGCGCGCGTGTTCACCCTCGGCAAAACCCTGCTCGGTGACAAAGGTGTAGTCATTCAACCAGTCGATGAGTTGTGCGCCAAAAGCCGCCATCATCTCGGTCTGCGCATAATGCACATGGCAATCGATAAAGCCGGGCAGCAGCACGCCGTGCGGAAAGTGCTGCAACGGGACATCGGCCGGCAAGGCGGGCAGCAGGCTGGCAGCCGGACCCAAGGCGCTGATCTTGCCGTCTTCCATGATGATCAGGGCATCGCTGTCATAGTGCAGACACGCTGCGGCAGGATGGAGGAAGGGGTCGGCCCGGAAACTGATCATGGCGGCACGTACTGCGGTTTTCATCCGGCTCATCCTCGCTGGGTGGCTAGCGCAGCCTGCAAAATCAGTGCACTGGCGATATGTTACGATCAAATATCTTTATGTGAAGATATTTTAGCACAAACACATGATACTCTTTGCGCCCGGAACGGAAAGCCTTGCCCCTCCCTTACCTGGAAGCACGCAGAATGCATCAACAGCCCGATCAGATCGACCGTATCGTCGCCCTCTGGAATGAAGTACGTCCCGACCTGGACCCCTCGTCCACACAGGTTATCGGCCGTATCGTACGGATGGAATATTTCATTACCCGCCGGGTACTGCAGGATCTGGCCCGCTACAACCTGAATGTCGGCGAATTCGACGTGCTGGCCGCACTGCGCCGCCGTGGCGAGCCCTACCAGTTGTCGCCCAACCAGTTGCAGGGCATGGTGCTGATTTCCTCCGGCGCACTGACCAACCGCATCAACCGGCTGGAAGAAGCCGGCCTGGTCACCCGTTCGCCCGATCCGGAAGACCGCCGTGGCGTAATTGTGACACTGAGCGCCAAGGGTTTTGCCGTGATCGAAGAAGCCGTGGTCAATCATCTGGCGGCGGAAGCCGAGCTGATGGAAAACCTGGACGAGACCGAAAAAGTGCAACTGGCCGGCCTGCTGAAAAAGCTGCTGCAAACCCAGGAAGACTGATCCAGGCGCTAGCCATTTCAGCAAAAAAGCCGCATCACTGCGGCTTTTTTCATTTACAGCCCCACCAGCAACAGCAGGTTGGCACCACAAATCAGCACGAACAGCAGCCAGCCCAGCAGCTGCATGGCCGGTGCCAAGGCAAATTCCCCCATCTGCTGCTGGTCGGCGGTAATACGCAGCAAGGGCCACATCGCCAGCGGCAATTGCAGGCTGAGCACCACCTGACTCCACACCAGCATGCGCCCGACAGCCCCTTCCCCCAGCCACAGCAAGCCCAGCAGCGCCGGCAGCAAGGCCAGACCACGGGTAATCAGCCGCCGCTGATAGCAGGGAATACGCACTTGCAGGAAGCCATCCATGATCACCTGCCCCGCCACCGTACCGGTGAGGGTGGAGCTTTGCCCGGAGGCCAGCAAGGCCAGGCCGAACAGCAGCGCCGCCGCCCCGCCGGCCAGCGGCGTGATCAGCCGGTAGGCTTGTTCGATATCATCCACCACCGGCTGGCCAGCCACATGGAAGGCCGAACCGGCCAGCACCAGGATAGCCCCGTTCACCAGCATGGCCAGCAACAAGGACAGCACAGTATCCACGCGGCACAGCGCCAGCGTGTCGCGCAGGCCATGCCGCCCGCCCTCCACCCGCCGGGTCTGCACGATGGAGGAATGCAAGTAAAGATTGTGCGGCATGATGGTGGCACCGACGATGCCCAGCCCCAGCACCACCGCCTGATGCAGGTCCGCACCGGGGCTGGATGGCAACAGGCCGCGCGCCACTGCCTGCCAGTCCGGCCCCACCATGAACACCTGGATGGCAAAACACAGTGCGATGGTGGCAATCAAGCCCAGCACCACCGCCTCGATCTGGCGGAAGCCCTTGCCCTTCATCCCCAGCACAATCAGGGTGTCGAAAGCCGTCAGCCCCACGCCCCAGGCCAGCGGCACGCCAAACAGCAGCTTGAAGGCCAGGGCGCAGCCCAGTACCTCGGCCACATCGCAGGCGATGATCGAGAGTTCGGCACTCAGCCACTGCAACAGGCGCCCGGCCGGGCCGTAACGCTCGCGACTGGCCTGCGCCAGGTCCATGCCGGTGACCAGGCCCAGCCGCGCCGCCATCAGCTGTAGCACAATGGCCACCACACTGGACAGCACCACCACCCACAGCAAGCCATAGCCAAAACGCGAGCCGGCCTCGATATCCGTCGCCCAGTTGCCCGGGTCCATATAGCCGACGGCCACCAGCAGGCCGGGGCCGGCAAAGCGGCGCAGCCGCTGCCACCAGGTGGCCTGGGCGTCGATGCGGATACTGCCTTGGACTTCGGAGGGACAAAACGGCGCGGTGGCAGTGCGTGGGAGGGAGAACATGCAAAATCCTCAAGCGAAGAGGAGAGAAAAATGCACGCTATTTGCGTGCAAAGTCTACTGGCCTAAAGGCAGGTTACTGCCAGCCACTTTGACTGGTACTGGCGCAGTCCAGGACCATTGTTTCTTCCAGGCGCCAATCACCAGATTGGGATATTCCGGCCGGCCCAGGCTGCCGTTGTAGCGTCCCAGGGCGCGATAGAGATTGCCACGCTCCATGTCCAGATAATGGCGCAGGATGGTGCAGCCATAGCGCAGATTGAGCGTGAGTTCGAACAGATTGTGCTGCGGATTGCCGATCTGGCGCACCCAGAAAGGCATCACCTGCATCAGGCCACGGGCACCGACCGGTGAGATGGCGTATTTGTTAAAGCCGCTTTCCACCTGGATCAGCCCCAGCACCAGCTGCGGGTCCAGCCCGGCGCGGGTGGCTTCGTACTGGATGGCGGTGAGCAGCCGCTCGCGCATCCAGGCATCCGGAATGCGCTTTTGCAGCCGGCGCGACATCTCGGCCAGCCAGGCCTGGCCTTCCTGCGGCGTATCGAATACCAGCCGTGGCGCATTGACATCGGCAATGGTGCGGCTCATGGCCGAGGCCACATTGGCGGCCAGCGCCTCCTCGCGCTGCGCACCCGCCCACGCCGGCGGCAAGGCTAGCATGGTGGTGAGGGCACACAGCGTCAGGAGGATTTTCATCAGGCGAGCTTGGCGAGCAGATGTTCCAGAATAGCATCTGCCGCAACCGGCGTTGCCGTGGCATCACGGCGCTGCTGGTACTCGACCTTGCCTTCTTTCAGACCACGGTCGCCGATGGTGACGCGGTGCGGTGCACCGATCAGCTCCCAGTCGGCAAACATGGCGCCCGGACGCTCGCCACGGTCGTCGATGATCACATCCACGCCCTTGGCCAGCAGGGCCTCATACAGGCTGTCGGCGGCGGCTTTCACTTCGGCCGAGCGGTCGTAGCCCACCGGGCAGATCACCACATTGAACGGGGCCAGGCTGTCCGGCCAGATGATGCCCTTGTCGTCGTGGTTCTGCTCGATGGCGGCACCCAGGATACGGGTGACACCAATGCCGTAGCAGCCCATTTCAAACGGTTTCGGTTTGCCGTCTTCGTCGAGGAAGGTGGCGTTCATGGCGGCGGAGTACTTGGTACCCAGATAGAACACATGGCCCACTTCGATGCCGCGCTGGATGGCCAGCACGCCCTTGCCGTCCGGGCTGGGGTCACCGGCCACCACATTGCGGATGTCGGCCACTTCCGGCTCGGCGCAGTCGCGGCCGAAGTTGGCGCCAGTGTAGTGCTGGTCGTCTTCGTTGGCACCGATGACAAAGTCGGCCATCTTGGCCACGGTACGGTCAGCAATCATGCGCCCCTTGAAGCCCACCGGACCAAGCGAACCCGGATTGGCACCAAAGGCTTCGCGGATCAGTGCCGGGCTGGCCATGGTCAGCGGTTTCTTGATGCCGGCGATTTTCTCAGCCTTCACTTCGTTCAGTTCGTGGTCGCCGCGCACCAGCAACAGTACCGCCTCGCCTTCGGCGCCTTCCACCACCAGCGCCTTGACCGTGCTCTTGATGTCGATGTTCAGGAATGCCACCAGGTCAGCAATGGTCTTGACCTTGGGGGTGTGTACTTTGGTGAGCGCGGCAGTGGCGGCAGGGCGTTCGCCGGCCGGGGCCACTGCTTCGGCCAACTCGATATTGGCGGCGTAGTCGGAGTCCGGGCAGTAGATGATGGCATCTTCGCCGGTATCGGCAATCACCTGGAATTCGTGCGAGCGGTCGCCGCCGATGGCACCGGTATCGGCCGCCACGGCACGGTAGGTCAGGCCCAGGCGGTCGAAGATGCGGCAATAGGTGTTGTACATGTTTTCGTAGCTGGCACCCGCCGCTTCAGCGCTGCGGTCGAAGGAGTAGGCATCCTTCATGGTGAATTCGCGTCCACGCATCACGCCAAAACGCGGACGGCGTTCGTCGCGGAACTTGGTCTGGATCTGGTAGAAGTTTTTCGGCAAGGCGCGATAGCTGCGCAGCTCGCTGCGGGCGATGTCGGTAATCACTTCTTCGGCGGTCGGCTGCAGGGCAAAGTCACGCTCGTGACGGTCCTTGAAGCGCAGCATTTCCTCGCCCATGGTGTCCCAGCGGCCGGATTCCTGCCACAGGCCAGCCGGCTGCACCACCGGCAGCGACACTTCGATGGCTCCGGCACGGTTCATTTCTTCGCGCACGATGTTTTCCACCTTGCGCACCACGCGCAGGCCCATCGGCATCCAGGAGTAAATGCCGGCGGCCAGCTTGCGAATGAAACCGGCACGAATCATCAGCTTCTGGCTGGTGATGTCGGCGTCGGCGGGGGCTTCTTTCAGGGTGGAAATGAAAAACTGCGATGCGCGCATGATGCGTCCTTGGTATTCGGCTAAATGGGGATGATTGTAGCGTTTTGCGGCCTTGGCGGGAAAGCATCCCGTCCACAGCCCCATGCTGGCAGGGTAGCAGGCGAAAATCCGCGGCGCTTTGTCGTTTTCCCCCTACATGGCCCAAGGTAAAACTGGCAGGAACACAGCATTAGCTTGGCGCTGCCCCGACTCAGTAGTAACCTTCGCGCTCACAGGCCATTCGATTTTCTTGCGCCGCAACAAACACGGAAAGCGGATGGCATTGCATGCTTAACTACACAAAGAACGCACACAAATCATGCAGGCTCACAATAAACAAGCCATGACCGGCCTGACGCTGGCTGCGCTGGGCGTGGTGTACGGGGATATCGGCACCAGCCCGCTGTATACCTTGCAACAATGTTTCACCAGCCACAACATGGCTACCACACCGGATAACATCCTGGGGATTCTTTCCCTGATTTTCTGGTCGCTGATTTTTGTGGTTTCCATCAAATATGTGGCCTTTGTCCTGCGTGCCGATAACCACGGCGAAGGCGGCATCATGGCGCTGATGGCGCTGGCCAGGCATTACATCACCCATTCGGCACGCTGGAAGGTGGTGCTGCTGGGCCTGTTTGGTGCCTCGCTGTTTTATGGCGATGCCATCATCACCCCGGCCATTTCCGTCCTGTCAGCGGCCGAGGGCCTGAAAGTGCTCAGTCCCAGCATGGGTCCGTACATCCTGCCCCTGGCCATCGTGGTGCTGGTTTTCCTGTTTATCCTGCAGCGCTTTGGTACGGCCAGTGTCGGCATGTTGTTCGGACCGGTCATGACCTTCTGGTTCTGCACGATCGGCGTGCTGGGCCTGCTGCAAATCCTGCAAGCGCCTGCGGTATTGGCCGCCATCAACCCCCTGCATGCCGTTCGCTTCATCTACCAGCACGGTGTTGGTGCGTATCTGACCCTGGGTTCGGTGGTACTGGCACTGACCGGGGCCGAGGCGCTGTATGCCGACATGGGCCACTTTGGCAAAACACCGATCCGCCGCGCCTGGTATGGCCTGGTGCTGCCGGCACTGGTGCTGAATTATTTCGGCCAGGGTGCCTTGCTGATGCTGAACCCCAAGGCCATTGAGAATCCCTTTTTCATGCTGGCCCCGCAATGGGCGCTGCTGCCACTGATCATCCTGGCCACCCTGGCCACGGTGATTGCCTCGCAGGCGGTGATTTCCGGTGCCTACTCGCTCACCCGCCAGGCCATCCAGCTGGGCTATAGCCCGCGCATGGAGATTTCCCATACTTCGGAAAAGGAAATCGGCCAGATCTACCTGCCCTTCGTCAACTGGGCCTTGCTGATTGCCGTGCTGGTAGTCGTGCTGACCTTCCAGACGTCGGATAGCCTCGCTTCTGCCTACGGCATTGCCGTGACCGGCACCATGCTGATCACCACCCTGCTGTTCTTCGTGGTGGCACGGGTCAACTGGCGCTGGCCGCTGCCGCTGGCGCTGGGCGTGACCATTATCTTCGGCATCATCGACGCCGCCTTCTTCAGCGCCAACCTGCTCAAGCTGTTCTCCGGCGGCTGGCTGCCGCTGGTGCTGGGCATGGTGATCTTCCTGCTGATGACCACCTGGAAACAGGGCCGCAAACTGCTGTTTGACCGCCTGCGCGAACAGGCCTTGCCGCTGGACAGCTTTATCGAAAACCTGGAAGCCTTCCCGCCCACCCGTGTGCAGGGCACGGCGGTCTTCCTCACCAGCACCCTGCATGGCGTACCGCATGCGCTCCTGCATAATCTGAAGCACAACAAGGTGCTGCATGACCGTATCGTGCTGATGACCATCCGCACCGAGGATGTGCCTTACATCAACGATGAATCGCGGCTGGAAGTGGTGCAGCTGTCGCCCTCGTTCTGGCGCGTGGTGGCCCGCTACGGCTTCAAGGAAGACCCGAGCGTGCTCAATGTGCTGGAATTGTGTGAAGCCGATGGCCTGGCTTTCGAGCTGATGGATACCTCCTTCTTCCTGTCGCGCGAAACCATCATCTCCACCGAGCGTCCGGGCATGGCACGCTGGCGCGAACGGCTGTTTGTGTGGATGAGCAAGAATGCGCTGCGCGCCACCGACTTTTTCCAGATTCCGACCAACCGCGTCGTGGAACTGGGCGCGCAAGTCGAACTGTAGTCAAGCAACTACATCAAAAGGCAGGCTTTTCAGCCTGCCTTTTTTATTTGCCATGCCATATTCATGCAATGTAATCGATTACAAAGCACCAGCAGGCACAATAAAATCCCATTCAATACAAGCACTTGCCACTTGAATGGTGGCAGTCACCGGCCGCCGGCATCGCGCTGAGCACAAAAATGGCCGACGCAAAACTGTCGGCCACATGAGGCAAAACGGCTGAAATTTTACTATGTAGTGACGCCACTACGCCGGCAGGTCGATTTCCCTTCGCACCCTGGCCCAGTCGAAGTAAGGACCGGGATCGGTTTTACGCCCCGGGGCAATATCCTCATGCCCGGTCATGCCACGCAAGGGCAGCTGGCTGCGCAATTCGCGCAATAGTGCCAGCAACATCTGGTACTGCGCATCGGCAAAGGGCTCGAAATCGCAGCCCTCCAGCTCTATCCCTACCGAAAAGTCATTGCAACGCTCGCGCCCGCGCCAGCTGGACACGCCGGCATGCCAGGCACGCTGATGCACGGAAACAAACTGCAACAGCTGTCCGCTGCGGCGGATAAAGAAATGCGCGGAGACGCGCAAGTGCTGAATGCTGGCAAAGAAAGGATCTTCCGCCGGGTCCAGCGTATTGGTGAACAGCTGCGACACGGCCTGCCCGCCATAGCGATAGGGCGGCAGGCTGATATTGTGAATGACCAGCAATTCGGCCGCCCCGCCCTCGCGGGCATCACAATTGGGTGAAGGAATCTGTCGCGCTTCGCGCACCCAGCCATTGGCATCCAGATGCAGCACCGGCTGCACACGGCCGGCCTGATAGACCATGCGCCACAGCACCAGGCCATCCGGCACCTTCCAGCGCTGTTCCAGCACAAAACCCGCCTTGTGATACAGCGCCACCGCCGCGGCATTGACCTCGGCGGTATCCACGCTGACTTCGTCGGCATCCGCCAGCAGATGGTTGAGCAAGCGGTAACCCCAGCCATCGCCAAAGCAGGCCGGGTCCACCACCGTGCGCTCGATATGCCAGCCGCCCTGCTGGCGCTGGCTTGCCACCAGCACACCACGCAGCACATTGCCCTCAAAGGCGCCCAGCACACGGTCGCGGCAGGCCATCACGGCAGCCAGATCAGGCCACATCAGCGGCAGCTGGGGATAATCCAGCCACGCGCACTCCACCTGATGCGCCAACAGCTGGATACGCAGCGCCGCGGCTGCCAGTTGCGGGTCGTCCAGCCGTATTGGCCTGATTTCAAACGGAATGTCCATTGCTGCCTTTCTCGCCGGTCTTTGCCGCCGCCACATCGCCACCCTGCCCCCGCCCGCGCATTGCGCTGGGCAAGCCACCCTGGCAGGGCGCACAATGTCCTATTGTGCCAGCAGCGCCGGCCGCTGCGAACCGAGTGCCGCGCATTTGAGCAGAATCATGGTTTTTTGCAATGCAGCACGGCACACTCGATCCATTCACCCAGCTTGAGGCTTCCCACCATGCTTACCCTGAATGATATCGGCAACACCGGCAGCGCCAGCTTCGAACAACCCCTGGACATGCTGCTGGCCTGCCATGACAAGATCCGCCGCTTCTGCGACCAGCTGGACAAGCTGCCGGGCTATATCGCCGAACATGGCGTGAATGAGGCGGTAAAGAACACCATCGATGGCGTGATCCGCTATTTTGACGTCGCCGGCCCCGCCCACCATATCGACGAGGAAGAAGAACTGTTCCCCATCCTGCTGGAGCGCGTCCCCACGGCAGCCCCGCGCATCGAACAGCTGGAGGCCGAGCACGGCTATCTGCATTCCTGCTGGAATGCCATTCGCGATGATCTGCGTGCCCTGCGCAATGGCGAAATCGACAGCATCAGCGAAAATGCCGTGGCCGAATTCGTGCGCCAGTATCGCGAGCACGCCGCCTCGGAAGAGGCTTGGCTGATTCCGACCGCAGCCGCCACCCTGAATGCCGACGAGTTGCGCGTGGCCGGCCAGCACATGGCCCAGCGCCGTCAGCAAGCCTGCTGAACACCCGCCGGTCCTAAAGCAAAAAAGGATGCCGTCAGGCATCCTTTCAAAACGCCTTCGCGCTTTCTGGAAGGAAAGCGGGGCTCCCTTGCGGGGCAAGGGCGGGGGGATTGGAAGTAGATGGAAAGGCTGCGGAGTCCATAAGTCAACTGGAAGGCCCGGCTTTGCCGGGTCCAGTAGAATCCTGCCAAATCACTCTGTCAGAGCCTAAAAGGATGCCGTCCGGCATCCTTTTAGCGTTAGCGGCTGCCGCCAGTCTTAGGCCGTTAGTTGCAACAATGCAGCGAATGCATCTTCAAACAGCTTGAGCCCGTCCTGCTGCAGCTTGTCGCCCACCGCCACCAGGTCGATATCGGCCTCAGCCACCTCCAGCAGGGTGATCTGGGCCTGCTGCGCATCCTGCGGCAAGGTCAGCGCAGCCACGCCGTGATCACGGAAGGCCGCCAGCGTGCCATCCGGCACGGTATTGACGGTTTCATCGCCAATCAGGCTTTCCACGTACAGCACATCGGAGTAAGCGGCGTTCTTGGTGCCGGTGGACGCCCACAGCAGGAATTGCGGCCAGGCACCGGCGGCCTTGAGCGCAGCAAACTCGCTGCCATGGAAACGCTGCTGATAGCGGGCGTAAGCCACCTTGGACAGGGCAATGGCGGTCTTGCCTTGCAGCGCAGCCGGCAGTTGCGGGTCCAGCAGGCTGTCCACCCGCGACAGGAAGAAGCTGGCCACGGCCTTGATGCCGGACACCGGCTTGCCGGCGGCGTGGCGTGCGCTCAGGCCGTCGATATAGGCATCCCATACCGCTTCCACCTGCGGCAGGCTGAACAACAGGGTGATATTGACATTGATGCCCTCGGCCGTGAGCATCTGGAAGGCGCGGATGCCGGCCGGCGTGGCCGGGATCTTGATCATGGCGTTGGGACGGCCGATCTCGGACCACAAGCGGCGTGCCGCAGCCAGCGTGCCGGCTTCGTCGTGCGACAGGGCCGGGGACACTTCCAGGCTGACATAGCCATCATTGCCCTGGCTGCTGCGGTACTGCTCCAGCAACAGGTCGCATGCGGCCTGGATGTCCGGCACCACCAGTGCCTCGTAGCGCTGCTCTGCGCTGAGCGCGGCATTGCTTTTCAGCTGTGCCAGATCACCCTGGTAACTGGCATCGCTGCTGATGGCCTTGTAGAAAATGGCCGGATTGGAAGTCACGCCGGCAATGCCGTCTTCTTGCAGCAAGGTGGCCAGTTGGCCGGAAGCCAGCAGTTCACGGGACAGATTATCCAGCCAGATACGCTGGCCGAACTGACGAATGGATTGCAGACGATTCATGGTGTGGTCCGGGAACAGGGTAGTTTGCATTATGGAGGAATATCCTAGCGCGCCAGCGCAGGCAGGCCAAGCCCCAAACGCAGCGATTTTCCGTTAACTTGCATGGAAATCACTGACTAAAACGTCATCAACAAATGGTTTGAGGAAAGAAACGAAATCCAGGTGGGCCGGGTGGTGCAGATAAGCATCACGGGCGGCCGCGTCGGCAAAGCTTAACAGCCAGCCGTGGGTGAAACCCTGCTGCAAGCCTTCCGGGCTGCAATCCGGCCCGCCGGCAAAGGACTGGATGCCGGCGATCAGCGCAGGCAAGGCGGCAAAACGCCGGCTGATTTCGGCAATGTCGGACGGCGTGGACGCCGCGGTAAAACGCAACAACACCACATGATGCAGCATGCCAGCTCCTTGGCGGTGGAAGCTGCCATCCTACCTGCCATGAGGCGGGCTGGCGAGGGTTGGCCAGACCAGCAGCCCAGCCGGCCGACCGTGGCCGGCGCAGCCTGCTGGCCAGCCATGGCGCCAATCAGGCGCTGTGGGAGCCGTTTTCCGGTTCGGCGGAACGCTCGCGCTGGAAAATCACGCTGAAGGTACTGCCCTTGTCCGGTTCGCTCTTGATATCCAGCCTGGCGTTGTGGCGGGCAATCACATGCTTGACGATGGCCAGGCCAAGGCCGGTGCCGCCATTACCACGCGAACGGCCACGATCCACCCGGTAAAAGCGCTCGGTCAGCCGCGGGATATGCTCGCGCGGAATGCCAATGCCGCTGTCCTTGACGGAAAAACGCAGGCGTTCGCCTTCGGCCTTCCACGACAGGGTGATGGCGCCGCCTTCCGGGGTGTAACGCACGGCATTGGATACCAGGTTGCCAAACGCCGAATGCAGCTCCTGCGCACTGCCCCACAACCACTGGCTGCAATCCCTTTCCAGCCGGATCTGGTGCCGGCCCTGCGACAGGCCTTCGGCCTCCACCATCAGGGTATCCAGCATCAGCTGCATGTTGACCTTTTCCGCCACCGCGGCCTTGGGGCTGTTTTCCAGCCGCGACAGGGTCAGCAGATCTTCCACCAGGCTTTGCATGCGCCGCGACTGCTCCATCATCATCGGCAGAAAGTGGCTGAGCGTGGCCTGATCCACTTCTTCCATGTCGGACAGCGTCTCGAGAAAACCGCCCACCACCGTCAGCGGCGTACGCAGTTCATGCGAAACATTGGCGACAAAATCGCGATGCACGGTCTGCACCCGCTCCAGCGAAGTGATGTCGCGGCTGAGCAGCAATTTGCGCGTGGAATCGAAGGGCACCAGCTGCACCGAGATCACCAGCTCGCGCGGCTGGGTAAACTGCAACACCAGCGGCTGACTGAAGCTGGCGTTTTTCATGTAGGCATGAAAGCTGGGCTGGCGAATGAGATTGAGAATCTGGTTACCCACATCCTGCTTGCGGTCCAGGTTCAGATGCTCCATCGCCATCGGGTTGATCCACTCGATACGGTCATGCTCGTCCAGCACCACCACCCCATCCGGCATGGCCTCGCCGGCATTGATGAAGCGCTCCAGCACATTGGTCAGCTTGCGCTTGCTCTGCATCTGGGTACGCATGGTGCGGTACAAGGTCATGAACACCGTATGCCAGGCACCGAAACCATCCGGCACCCGTTCGGCCGTGGGGTGGTCAAGCCAGCGCAGCAACAGGGCAATGTGATAGAGATGAAATCCCAGCCAGGCCAGCAGGCTGAGACAGGCAGCGATCAGGCCTTCAATCGGGCCGCTGAAGGCCCAGAAGCCCAGGCCGATGAAGAGGATGACAATCAGCCAAACCAGGGTACGCTGCAGGAATTCTCGCAAGACTGCCTCACTGCTGGGTGGAGAAACGGTAACCTGTGCCGCGAACGGTCTGAATCAGGGCATCATGGCCAGTGGTTTCCAGCGAACTGCGCAGACGGCGGATATGCACGTCGACCGTACGCTCCTCCACGAAGACATGATCGCCCCACACCTGATCCAGCAGCTGGGAACGCGAGTGTACACGCTCCGGGTGCGTCATGAAGAAATGCAGCAGGCGGAATTCGGTCGGCCCCAGATCGATGGTGCCGCCATTGCCACTGACGCGATGGGTGATCGGGTCCAGCCGCAAGCCCTGCACCTCGACCGCATCATCGGTCATCTGCGGCGCGCGGCGACGCAATACGGCCTTGATGCGGGCCAGCAGCTCGCGCGGCGAAAAGGGTTTGGTGATGTAGTCATCCGCACCGGACTCCAGCCCGGTAATCTTGTCCTGCTCGTCGGAGCGGGCAGTCAGCATGATGATGGGGATGTGCTTGGTGCGTTCGTCCGAACGCAGGCGCTTGGCGATATCCACCCCGGAAGCACCCGGCAGCATCCAGTCCAGCAACACCAGGTCGGGCAGTGCATTGCGCACCAGGGTCAGGGCAGCTTCGGCCGTGCTGGCGCGCAAGACGTGATGCCCCGCCTGGGTGAGGTTAAAGGCGATCAGTTCCTGAATCGCCGGTTCGTCTTCAACAAGCAAAATATTGGCAGCCATGTATCGGTCCAGTCCCGGTTTGATTATGGCAAGGATAAAAACCAGCGATTACAGAAATATGACATTTCTTAAATAGTTGCCGAAACTTTTACCGCACGCGCCAGCACAGGGGGCAAGGCTGTCATCTTGCCATGCCTGGCCCGGAAAACAGGCAAAAAAAACGGGCCTGCCACAAGGCAGACCCGGAATGGCCTTCGTCAAAAATTTGTTTGTCTGACTTGAGACCAGGGACAAAGAGATCACCAGGACAGTTTCAAACGGGTTACATGCAAATAAACCCATCAGCAACGAATCCGGACAAGAGCCATCCCGGCGGGACAGTGCCGAAACAGCTCTGATACGGCAGGCATTGTACGGAGCTGGCAGCAATAATTTAATGTGAAAATATGGGATTTTTCGCATTAATGCCTTGTAAAATGGCTTTTTTAAGCCATGAAACTTTCGATTCGTAGTATGGATAAATTCGACAAAAAAATTCTGGCTGCCCTGCATGAAAATGCCCGTATCAGCTTTGCCGAACTGGCGCGCCGGGTGAACCTGTCGGCACCGGCCATTGCCGACCGGGTGGCCAAGCTGGAAGCACAAGGCGTCATCACCGGCTACCATGCCCAGATCGATCCGGCCAAGGTTGGTCTGCCCATTTTCTGCATGATCGAGCTGACGGTGAAACATCTGGAGTACTACGTGGTGCTGGAAAGAATCCGCAATATGCCGCAGGTACTGGAGTGCGCCTCCATCACCGGCACCAGCGGCCTGATGATGAAAGTGGCAGTCGACACCATGCCCAGCCTGCAGGCACTGATTGCCCAGTTGATGCAGTTTGGCGATACCAAGACCTCCATCATCATCGACATGCCGGTTGCACCGCGCATGCCGCAACTGCTGCAGGACGACTGAAAGCCGCGGCCGACACGGCCGACACGGTGCATCCCAGGCAAAAAAATGGCCGAAGAATCGACGATTCTTCGGCCAAACTCTTGGGAGAGACCATATAGAAGCACATCTACGAACGAAGCACCCAGGCAGGCATCTTCTGACCAATGCCTGCCGGGTTTACTGCACCGGTTTCCCCCTGGCGGTTCTGACGCCGCCAGGGAGAAACGGATTACTTGGCAGCCACCCAGGCCAGCGAGGTGTCCAGCATGCGGTTGGCAAAGCCCCACTCGTTGTCGTACCAGGACAGTACCTTGACTTCGCGGCCAGCGATGACGCGGGTCAGCGTGGAATCAAACACGCTGGAAGCCGGGTGGTGCAGGAAGTCACGCGAAACCAGCGGCAGGGTGTTGACGGCCAGCACGCCAGCCAGACGGCCCTTGGCAGCGGCGGTGATCAGCTCGTTGACCTCTTCCACCGTGGTATCGCGCGAGGAGGTGAAGGTCAGGTCGACCAGCGAGACATTGCTGACCGGAACGCGGACGGCAAAGCCATCCAGCTTGCCCTTGAGCTTGGGCAGCACCAGGCCGACGGCAGCGGCGGCACCGGTCTTGGTCGGGATCATCGACACGGCGGCAGAACGGGCACGGCGCAGGTCGGAGTGATCGGTATCCAGCAGCACCTGGTCGTTGGTGTAGGCATGGATGGTGGTCATCAGGCCACGTTCGATACCGATGGTATCGATCAGCGGCTGTACCAGCGGAGCCAGACAGTTGGTGGTGCAGGAAGCGTTGGAGACCACGGTCATGGCGCTGGTGAGCACATCGTCGTTGACACCGAACACCACGGTGGCATCGGCATCGTTGGCCGGAGCGGAAATCAGCACGCGTTTGGCACCGGCTTCCAGATGCAGGGCGGCCTTGTGGCGTTTGGTGAAGATGCCGGTACATTCCAGTACCACGTCCACGCCCAGTTCCTTCCACGGCAGCTCGGCCGGGTTGCGGATGGACAGCAGCTTGATCGGCTTGCCGTTCACCACCAGGGCATCGCCTTCCAGTGCGATGGTGCCACCGAAGGGGCCATGCACGCTGTCAAAGCGGGTGAGGTGTTCGTGCAGTTCCGGCTTGCCCAGGTCATTGATGGCCACGATCTCGATATCGCGGTCAGCAAAGCGCTCCTGCCAGGCGCGGACCACCATGCGGCCGATACGGCCGTAACCATTAATGGCAACTTTCAACGTCATGATGCATCCTCCAAAATGATAATGGCGCAAGGTCATCTAAGCGTGCCCTGCGCCATTCAATTTCTGCTCCTTTTGCTCTGTAAGCAAGTGACTACAAAAGTAGTGTGCAGGCTACCAACAAAGCGGTGAAATCCTTGTCAGGCAAGGCCCGCCGCCCTGTAGTGCCCGGCTGTGCTCAGGCCTGTAACAAACTGGCAAAAGGAGCAGGGTCTTCTGCCAATACCACATGTAGCAGATTGCCGGAAAATGTGGTCACGCCACGCGCGCCCAGGGCGTGCAGGGCCTGTTCATCCACCAGGCTGGCATCGGCCACTTCCACCCGCAGACGGCTGCCGGCCACGGCCTCCACATGTTTTACATTAGCTGCTCCGCCCAGGGCCAGCAGCCAGTCGTTACGCTGGCCACTGCTGGCCACGGCCTTGACGCTGCTCACCACCGCCGCCGGGGCTGCGTTATCCGTCACCGCAACACCCTGCTGCAGGGCCGTGCGGATTTCATCAGAGATCAGATCGGCCTCCGGCCCCAGCACGACCTGCACACTCCCAGCCGCCGGCTTGATCAGCCCACGCGAGCCCAGGGCCTTGAGCGCAGCCTCGTCCACCTTGGCGTTATCCGCCACCTGCAGGCGCAGACGGGTGGTGCAGGCATCCACCGCTTTCAGGTTGGCCGCCCCACCCAGCGCCAGGATGAAGCCATGTGCGCGCGCCGATCCCGCAAGCACTTGCACGGCGACTTGCGGCGCATCTTCCCGCCCCATGGTCTGCAGATTGAATTTGCGGATAAAGAAGCTGAACAGGCCGTAATAGATGACGAAATACAGCAGGCCCACCGGCAGCAGCAGCAGCGGTTTCTGGGCAATGCCGAAATTGAGCAGGTAGTCGAACAGGCCGGCGGAGAAGCCAAAGCCCAGGTGCACGCCCAGTGCATACATCAGCGCCATGGCAACACCGGTCAGCACGGCATGAATGGCATACAGCACCGGCGCGAGGAACATGAAGGCGAATTCGACCGGTTCGGTCACCCCGGTCAGAAAAGCCGTCAGCGCCATCGAGAACAGCACGCCGCCGACCGCGGCCTTGTTTTCCGGCTTGGCGGCACGATACATGGCCAGGCAGGCCGCGGGCAGGCCGAACATCATCACCGGGAAAAAGCCGCTCATGAACATGCCGGCGCTCCTGTCGCCCGCAAAGAAGCGGGTGAGGTCGCCATGAACCAGCTTGCCGGCCGCATCGGTGTAATCACCCACCTGGAACCACACGATGGTGTTGAGGATGTGATGCAGGCCGGTGACAATGAGCAGGCGATTGAGCACACCGTAGATAAACAGGCCAATCTCCCCCACCCCGATCAGCCACTTGCCCAGCGCGTCGATGCCGTTCTGCACCGGCGGCCAGGCCAGGCCCAACACCACGCCCAGCAGCAGCATGGCAAAGCCGGTGGCAATCGGCACGAAACGCCGGCCACCGAAGAAGGCCAGATAGGTGGGCAGCTTGATGTCCTTGTAGCGGTTGTACAGCACACCGGCCACCAGGCCGGCCAGAATGCCGGCCAGCACCCCCATGTTGATGGCGAAAGGCTTGCCCGCGGGATCGAGATGCACCAGCGACTTGAAGGCATCGTAGCCCAGCAGCGTGTCGGGCATCACTTTCAGCACCGCGGTCAGCACCATATAGCCGATGGCCCCGGCCAGACCGGCGGCGCCATTATTGTCGCGGGCAAAGCCCACGGCCACGCCGATGGCAAAAATCAGCGCCAGATTGCCGAAAATGGCATCACCAGCCTGCGCCATCACCTTGATGTCCAACAGATCGGGCTGGCCCAGCCGCAACAGCAGGCCGGCCACCGGCAACACGGCAATCGGCAGCATCAGGGCACGGCCCAGCTGCTGGATGCCGGCAAACTTGTTTTGTGTACTCACCTCTACTCCTCCTTGGGTTTATCGGATGGCCTGACGGCCATCCTGTTTTGTCCGCAAGCCGGCTCAGGCAGCCGGCCAACAGTGTTGTGCGCGTTGACGTACTTCGCTGGCAGCCGTCAGCCGCTGCATGGCGCTTGCTTCGCGCTGGCATTCGGCATAGTCCAGCCCGCGGATGCGGCTCTTGATCTCCGGCACCAGACCGGGGCTGACCGACAGCTCGCTCACCCCCAGTCCGACCAGTACCGGCACTGCGACCGGATCGGAGGCCAGCGCACCGCATACGCCCACCCACTTGCCATGCTGGCGTGCGCCCGCCACCGTCATGGCGATCAGCCGCAGCAGCGCCGGGTGCAGGGCATCCATCCGTGATGCCAGCGTGGCATTGCAGCGGTCCATGGCCAGGGTGTACTGGGTCAGGTCATTGGTGCCGATGGAGAGGAAGTCGGCATGGCGGGCCAGCTGGTCGGCCAGCAGGGCGGCGGCAGGCACTTCGATCATCACCCCGAGCTGCGGACGCTCGCTCAAGCCCAGTTGGCCGGCCAGCAGCTCCAGCCGCTGTCGTACCCGCAACAGTTCGTCCACTTCGCTGATCATCGGCAGCAGGATGCGCAGCCGTGACTGCGGCTGTACCGACAACAGGGCATTCAGCTGCAGGTCGAGCAGGGCCGGGTCGGCAAAGCCGCTGCGGATGCCACGCAAGCCCAACGCCGGATTTTCCTCGGCCGGCAGCTGCAGATAGGGCAGTTCCTTGTCGCCCCCCACATCCAGGGTGCGGATGATGACGGGACGTTCCGGCATGGCATCCAGCACCGCCTGATAAGCCTGTTGCTGCTCGGCGGCATCCGGTGCCTGCTGCCTGTCGATAAACAGGAATTCGGTGCGGGTCAGGCCCACGCTGTCCGCACCATGGCGCAGGCCGTCGCGGGCTTCATCGGCATTGGCAATATTGACGGCCACCTCGATGCTGACGCCGTCCAGCGTGACGGCTGCGGCATTGGCGCAGGCCTGCATGTGCTGTCGTCGCTGGGCCAGCGCGGCGATGCGCGTGGCCGCCTCGCTCAGGGTGCGCTCATCCGGAGCGGGATGGCAGCAGCCCTGGCTGGCATCCAGCAAGACCTGTTGCCCGCTGTGCAATTGCAAGGCGGCAGGCCCGCAGGCCACCAGGGCCGGAATGCCCAGTGCCCGCGCCAGAATGGCCACATGTGCCGTGGCACCGCCGGCGGCGGTCAGCATGCCGGCCACCTTGTCCTGCGGCAGGCTGGCCAGCTGGGACGGGGCCAGGTCTTCCGACACCAGGATGACCGGGGCGCTCAACTGTAGCGCCTGCTTTTCCTCGCCCAGCAGGATCTGCAACAACTGGCGCTGCAGATCGCGCAGGTCGGCAATGCGCTCGGCCAGCAGCGGATTACCCAGCGCCGCCAGCAACTGGCACTGGGTACTGATGGCCTGGCGAAAGGCAAAGCCGGCGCTGTGACCGCTGGCGATGCCCTGCTGGCTGGCCTGCAATAGCTCGGGGTCATCCAGCAGGGCCAGATGAGCGGAAAAGATTTCGCTTTGCGTGAGGGCGCCACGTCGCTGGGCATCGTTGACCGACTGGCTCAGCCGGCCACGCAGCTGTTGCAGGGCCTGCTGCAGCAAGTGTGTTTCCCGCTGCGCATCCTCCGCCCATTGCAGTGGCTCCGGTTCACTCATGTCGAGTCTGAGTACCGGGGCGATGGCCAGCCCCGGTGCGGCGCACACGCCACTCAGCAGGCCCGCCGCCACCGCTGCCGGTTGCGCCACCGGCGATGCCGGGGCATGCCCGCCCTGGCTGCGGGTCTGCAGCGCGGCAATGACGGCGGCGGCGGCGGCGGGGGCATCGCTGCCCTGTGCCAGCACCTCGACATCGTCCTGTTCGGCGACACCCAGCGTCATCAGCGCCACCATGCTTTTGGCGTTGGCGCGCTGCCCCTTGAACGCCACCTGCACCTGGGCGGCAAACGGCCGTGCCGCATTCTGTACCAGTGCGGCCGGGCGGGCATGCAGGCCACCGGCATGTCGTACCGTGGCATGCCCGCGGCTTTCGCCTGCCGGCGTGCTGGCAGGGCTGCTGCTGGCAGCTGGCAAGGCATGCAGGCGCAGCAGCGGTGTTTGCCCGGCCTGCGCCAGCCCGCTGGCGCGTTCGGCCAGCTGGTAGTGTTCACCATTGGCAATCACCAGCATGCTGATCAGCGAGGCGGCCCGGCGTGCCACGGCATCCAGATCGACCTCGATCAAGGGCTGCCCCTGCCGCACGCGGTCGCCCTGCGCCACCAGCGCGGTGAATCCGGCTCCAGCCAGCTGCACGGTGTCGATGCCGACATGCAGCAGGATTTCCGCACCATTGGCGGCGGTCAGCGTCAGGGCATGGTGGGTGCGCGCCAGCTGGCTGATCACGCCATCACAGGGAGCAAGCAGGGTGGAAGACAGGGGTTCGATGGCCAGGCCATCGCCCATCATCAGGCCGGCGAACACCGGATCGGGCACTTGCGGCAAGGGCAGCAGCGGCCCGCTGAAAGGGGCCATGAGTTGCAGCGAAGGGTTCATCGACATCCTCCTGTCTAAGCCAGGAGGTGCCGTCCCGCGGGGAGGACTCCTGGCGTTCAGGCCGCGCCGGGTCGGCTGCACCAACAACAGGCGCAAGCCGGGCCGGGCACGGCGCCAAACCGTGTCTGTTCTGTCACTGGCTGCCGGCTGGCAGCCATGTCTGGAGCAGGCTTCAATGCGTGCGCGTTACCTTGGACAGATGACGCGGGGTATCGGGATTGAGGCCACGCGCCTCGGACAATTGTGCGGCCATCAGGTAGAAGCTCTGGATGGCCAGCAAGGGGTCCAGCGCCTCGTCATCCGCCACGCTGAGAGTCAGGTCGCGGCTGGGCTCATCGGCCGGTGCGGCCAGCAGCACCCGCGCACCACGGCCACGCATCTCGGCGGCCAACTCGATCAGACCCTGTTGCTCCGGTCCGCGCGGCGCAAACACCAGCAAGGGGTAACCTTCGTCAATCAGCGCCATCGGGCCGTGCTTGATTTCCGCGCCGGAGAAGGCTTCGGCCTGGATGGCGCAGGTTTCCTTGAACTTGAGCGCCGCTTCCAGCGCCACGGCAAAGCCAAGGCCACGCCCCACCACCATGATGCGTTCGGCGGTGGCCAGCACCGGGATGGCTGCGCTCCAGTCCTGGCGGCAGGCTTGTTGCAACTGGCCGGGCAGTTGATCCAGTGCCCGCAGCAAGGCGCTGTCACCCTGCCAGTGCGCCACCAGCCGGGCCACGGCAGAGAGCGAGGCGATATAGCTCTTGGTGGCGGCCACGCTCTTTTCCTCGCCGGCGCACAAGGGCAGCGACCACTCACAGGCAGCCGCCAACGGCGACTCATGCTTGTTGACCAGGGCCACCGTGCGCGCTCCGGCAGCGGCTAGGCGGCTCATGGTGTCGATCAGGTCCGGGCTTTGGCCGGATTGCGACAGGGCCACCGCCAGTTGTCCCTTCACCGCCAGCGGCGCGTGGTGCAAGGTCACCAGCGACATGGGCAGGGACACCACCGGCACACCCAGGCGCTGCATGGCCAGATAGGCAAAATAGCTGGCGGCATGGTCGGAGCTGCCGCGTGCCACCGTCAGCGCCAGCGTGGGCGGAGTGGTGGCCAACTCGCGCCCCAGCACGGCCAGGCCTTCATCGGCATACATGTGTTGGGCGGCCACGGCATCCGCCGCAGACAGGGCTTCTTCATACATCAGAGACGACAAGGTGTTCCCCTTCCAGATAGACATCCAGCAAATTCATGGCTTCATCCAGCACCAGCACATCGGCCCAGGCTCCCGCCTGCAGCCGGCCGCGGTCGGCATGGCCCAGATAATCGGCCGGATACAGCGACAGCCGGTGCGAGGCCTCGGCCAGCGGCAGGCCGATGGACAGCAGATTGCGCAAGGCCTGATCCATGGTCAGCGTGCTGCCCGCCAGGGTGCCGTCGGCCAGCCGCACCCCACCCAGGCATTTGTGCACGGTATGTGAGCCCAGCTTGTATTCGCCGTCCGGCATGCCGGCAGCGGCGGTGGAATCAGTCACGCAGTACAGGCGCGGAATGGCGCGCAAGGCGGTGCGGATGGCGCCGGGATGCACATGCAGCAGGTCCGGAATCAGCTCGGCATAGTCGGCATGAGCCAGTGCCGCCCCCACCATGCCCGGCTCGCGGTGATGCAGGCCGCTCATGGCATTGAACAAATGGGTAAAGCCGGCAGCGCCCTGCTGCAGCGCTTGCACGCCATCTTCATAACTGCCCAGGGTGTGGCCGATCTGCACCCGGATGCCGGCATCGCTCAAGGCGCGGATGATCTCCATGTGGCCGGGGATTTCCGGCGCCAGCGTCAGCAGGGCAATCGGGGCCAGGCGGCCCAGCTTTTCGATTTGCGACAGCACGGCGCGACAGGCATCGTCCGGCTGCGCGCCCAGCTTGCCGGGATTGATGTAGGGGCCTTCCAGATGCACGCCCAGCAGCCGTGCCATGCCGGGGCTGCGCTGGCGACAGCAAGGACCAAGCGCGGCCAGCACGTTTTCTATCTCTTCCATGGGGGCGGTCATGGTGGTGGCCAGCATGGCGGTGGTGCCATGCCGCGCATGCAGCCGGGCTACCGCTGCGGCCGCCTGGCCGCCTTCCATGATGTCTACCCCGCCGCCGCCATGTACATGCAGGTCGATAAAGCCGGGCAGGATGTAACGCTCCACTGCGTGGCCGGAGGCCAGCCGGCCATCGATGGCGGCGATGCGGCCATCCGGGCCCAGGGTGATCGTGCCGTCCAGCCAGCCCGTGCTGCTCAGGATGCGGCCCTGCAGTACATGTCGTGTCGTCATCGTCTCAGTTCAGCGACAAAGTCGTAGTAGTCGTTACGGCAATAGGTGTCAGTCAGCTCTATCGCCAGATTGTCGGCATTGAAGCCGATGCGGGTAATCAGCAGCATGGCCTCGCCCTGGCGGATGCCGGCCAGCGCCGCGATCTCCGGCGAGGCATTCACCGCGCGGATGTGCTGCAAGGCACGCACCACCGAGTGGCCGGCAGCATCCAGGTAGGCATACAGCGAGTTGCCCACTTTATGCGGCTCTGGCAGATAAGCCACTGGCAATGTGGTCATCTCTATCGCCATCACCACGCCGTCCGCCAGCCGCTGGCGCTTCAGCCGTGCCACCTGCGAGGTGGGCGACAGCCCCAGCTTGATCACCTCGTCATTGCTGGGCGGATGAATGCCCCGCTCCAGCCATACCGACGAGGGCTCGAAACCGCGCTGCCGCAAC
The DNA here is from genome assembly GCF_016429115.1 of Aquitalea sp. ASV15. Classification (NCBI taxonomy): domain Bacteria; kingdom Pseudomonadati; phylum Pseudomonadota; class Betaproteobacteria; order Neisseriales; family Chromobacteriaceae; genus Aquitalea; species Aquitalea sp. ASV15. Next base: position 59,240 of record NZ_JAELTZ010000004.1, read on the forward strand.
TGCTCGGTAAAGCCGGTCAGGCGCGACAAGGGTTGTTCCAGCCGGGGCGTGATGAAAGTGCCCGAGCCGTGACGGCGGCGAATCAATCCCTGTTCCAGCAATACATCCATGGCTTTGCGGGCGGTCACCCGCGAAATGCCCAGTTCTTCCGAAAAGGTCCGCTCCGATGGCAGGGCCTCATCGGCCTGCCACCAGCCGGCATTGATGGCATCGGCCAGCTTTCTGGCCAGTTGCAAATACAACGGGGTGGTGGACTCCCCTTCCGGTTTAAGTGCGCTCCAGCGATTTTCCATAAGCGGTCTGCATGTGGTCTTGACGATAACAGGCTCAATATCGCATTCATCGCCGGCTGCGCCTAGCGGCTGGATTGCTGATGAAGTTAATACCACTTAAATACCACGTCAATACCAATTTTCTCAAACTCCCGGTAAACAGCTGGGCAAAGGCAGGACGACAGGTAGTAGCTGCCGCCAGCGCCGTGGGCTTTTCCCACAGGGCTGGCAAGCTGCCATATCAAATATCAGCGGTAATTGGTATTGAATTGGTAATAAATAACGAGCTAAACCGTGCAGAGCCTGCGGCCCGGGCCGACAGGCCGGACATGGTCTTGTCCAGCACAGGGCCGTGGTGGCATGGCGGTGCCAGCGTGGTCAGAAAACCACAACAACTGGTATGAAGGGATGAGCGCGCAATCGCGCACATGAAAAAGGGCCGCTGCGCATGCAGGGCCCTTGGCAGGGGGAGTACAGCGGCCGTCCAGCGCCGCAAGGGGGGATCAGCGCTTGCGCCAGCTGATGAGAATGACCCCGGACAGGATGATGACCATGGCGATGATTTCCTGCTGGCCGACATGTTCGCCCAGCAGCACTACCCCCAGCATCACCGCAATGATGGGGTTGACGTAGGCATAGCTGGTGGCCGCTGCCGGCGATACCGTCTTCAGCAGATGCAGATAAGCGCTATAGGCCAGCATGGAGCCAAAGATCGACAGATAGGCAATGGCTGCCCAGCCCTGCCAGGACGGTGGCGCAGCCAGCCGCTCGCCCACCGCGGCACTGCCCAGCAGCAAGGCGAGGCCGCCAAAAATCATCATCCAGGCACTGCCCATCGGCCCCTTGGGCTGCACGATGACCCGGCTCCAGGCCGAACCCAGTGCCCAGCCAGCCGAAGCAAACAGCAGCCAGAATGCCCCCAGCGGGCTGGCGCGCAGATTGGAACCCAGATTCAGCACCAGCATGCCCAGCATGCCCAGCGCGATGCCCGCCCACTCGCGCCGCGTGGCGCGCAGGCCGAAACAGAAGCGGCCAAACAGCACGGTAAACAGGGGCACGGTGGCCACCACCAGCGCCGCCACTCCGGAGGACACCTGTTTTTCTGCCAGGGTGACAAAGCCATTGCCGATGGCGGGCATCAACACCCCCAGAATGGCGGCCCCGCGCAGCTCCTGCCGGCTGGGCAGACGATGGCCACGCAGCAGCAGAAAGGCCAGCATCACGCTGCCGGCAAACAGGAAACGCAAGCCAGCCATCATGAAGGGTGGCCAGGATTCGATGCCGATGCGGATGAAGAAATAGGTGGAGCCCCAGATCACATACAGGGCGAAGAAGGCTGACAGGGTCAGCATGGACAGCGAAGCGTGGCGGGAAGACATGGCGGACTCGGCGATACTGGCCGCCTACCATGCCTTCCGCATGCGGAAAACTCAAGCCCTGCCGGGAAAAGATCTGTTCTGCTGGCAGAACAATCCCGCCCGGCACGCCGTGGTCTAGCGGGTGGCCAGCCGTTGCAGGATGTTGGAAAACTCTTCCATATAAGTGTCGAAGCGGGTGGCCAGCCGGTCGACATCGGTGGCAAAGCGGTTATAGGCCACCACGGCCGGAATGGCGGCAAACAGGCCGATGGCCGTGGCCACCAGCGCCTCGGCAATACCCGGCGCCACGGTGGACAAGCTGGCCTGGCCGGCATTACCCAGCCCGATAAAGGCATGCATGATGCCCCACACCGTGCCGAACAGGCCGACATAGGGGCTGACCGACCCCACCGTCGCCAGAAAGGAAGTATGGCTGTCCAGCGCATCCAGCTCGCGCTGGGCGGCAGCGCGCATGGCACGGCGCGAGCCATCCATGATGTCCGACAGCTCGGCGCTGCTGCGGCCGCGCAGCTTGAGGAATTCGGCAAAGCCGGACTGGAAGATGCGTTCCATGCCCACGCTGTCATTGCGCCGGTTGGCATCTTCGTACAGCCGGTTCAGGTCGGCCCCGCTCCAGAAATTGCGCTCGAACTCGTCACTGTGGCGGCGCGCTGCGCGCAGCACGGCAATCTTGTTGAAGATGAGTGCCCAGGACAGCACGGACACCACGGCCAGGCCGGCCATGACCAGCTGCACCACCAGGCTGGCGTTCATCACCAGGCTGAAAATGGAAATCTGCTGCACGATGTTTCCTTGTCAAAAAGTGCGGCCTAGCGCAAGACGCGGCCGCTGGCGAAATCGATGATGGTGGAAGGTTTTCTGCGCTTGCCGATACGGCCTGGCAGGGTCAGTACCGTAGGGCCAAAAGCCTGACGACAGGCCCTTGCTGTCTTTAACGCACGTTGCCCGGCACGGTTGGCCGAGGTCGACACCAGCGCCGTACCCAGTGCCCGGCACAAGGCCGCCGCCTCGCCGTGGGCGGTAATGCGCACGGCAATCTGCTCATGGCGGCCACGCAGCGCAGGTGGCACCTTGTGCGAGGCCGGCAGCAAAAAGGTATAAGGACCGGGCCAGTAGCCGGCAAGTTCCGCCCATTGCGCCGCGGAAAGCGGCTTGACCAGATGGCGGATCTGGCTGACATCGGCGGCGATGACGATCAGCCCCTTGTGGTTTGGCCTGGCCTTCACCGCCAGCACGCGCCGGATGGCGCGCACATCCCCGGGCAGGCAGCCCAGACCAAAACAGGACTCGGTGGAATAGGCAATCACGCCGCCCGCTCGCAAGCGCGCGCGTGCCTGCTGCATCAGGCCGGCCTTGGGCAGGCGGCGACGGGACGACAGCAATGGCAGGTGGGACATCGGCTAGCAAACCACGGAAAAACAGAAGCTGCCATTGTAGCGGCAGCGCCCCCCGCGGCGAAACCGCGATCTGCGGTGGTGTCAGTCTTTCTGGTTAAGATATTTGGCATTGATGCGCGCCAGCGTGCCGTCGCGCTGCATGCCACGCAGCAATTCATTCAGCTGCTGTACCTGGCTGTCCGGCATGGCCGGATTGCAGGCCAGATAGAGCAAGGTGGTGTTGAAGGTGAGCACCGGCCGCACATGGCTGGCATTTTCCCTGGCCAGCAAGGATGCCCCCAGGTATTTGCCGGTGGCCCAGAAGTCGATGCGCCCGGCCAGCAGCTTTTTGACATTGAGCTGGTCGGTATTGGCCAGATCGACATCAAAACCGCGGTCGATCAGGAATTGCGAGGTGGCATCGCCGGCATAACCACCGATCTTGAAAGGCCGGGCATCTTCCAAGGCCAGAATGGCATGCCGGTTGTCGGCACGGGCGTACAGCACCCAGGGGTTTTCCACCAGCGGGCCTATCCATTTGAACTGATGTTCGCGGCTGTCGGTCCGGGTGGTGGAGTAAAGACAGGTATTGGCCTCCAGCACGGTCAGATTGAAGGCGCGTATCCACGGCAGCAAGCTGATACCGTAACTGACGCCCGCGCGGTGGAACAGCTCTTGCACGATCTCGGTGGACAAACCGCTGATGTGGCCACCCTGCCCCACCATATTGAAGGGCGGGTAATCCTCGGTCAGCAGCTTGAGCGCAGCAGCGGCCTGGCCCAGCTGGCTGCACAACAGCAGCAGGCTGGCCAGATAAAGGCGGATGGGCATGGCAGCGGCTCCGGCAAGTGCTCGACCCTTCCAGTCTAGTCACGGGTCCTGCCTGTTGCCAGAAGGGAGACGGCGGCGGCTTGCTGCGATCCGACCTTTGCCGGCTGCGCATGCCAGGCGCAGCAGCGCATGGCCGGGACTTCACTGTTGAAGCGGGCCAGCCAGTAACCGACGCGCCGCCAGCAGCGGCGCTCGTGGCGCATGAAACGCAGCAGGGCATGGCCCCGACTGTCGGGCTCCGGGGGGATGGCGCTTGCATGGTGCTGACAGGACATTTTTCTCTCCACAAGACCGGCGGTACGGATGAAAAAAATATAGCGCCGGGCGGGTGAATATCCTGTCAAGAGAAGGCCGTGGCACATAAAAAAGACGCAAAAAAACGGCAGCCTTGCGGATGCCGTTCACTCACTGCCTGCTGCGGATGGCTTGCGCTTATTTGGGCCGGTTGATGGCCTTGCTGCCAATATCACGACGCAGCTGGCAACCATCGAAATGGATGGCATCGGCCACACCATAAGCCTTGGCCTGTGCCATCTTGACACTGTCACCCAGGCCCACCGCGCACAGCACGCGGCCGCCATTGCTCACCACCTGCTTGCTGTCGTTGAACGCCGTGCCGGCATGGAACACCATGCTGTCGGCAGTTTCGGCCGGCAGGCCGCTGATGACATCGCCCTTGCGCGGTGCTTCGGGGTAGCCGGCGGCAGCCAGTACCACGCCCAGCGCCACGCGGCGGTCCCATTCGGCTTCCACCTGATCCAGCTTGCCGTTGACGCCGGCTTCCAGCAGCACGGTGAAGTCGGACTTCAGCCGCGCCATGATGGGCTGGGTTTCCGGGTCGCCAAAGCGGCAGTTGAATTCGATGGTGAAGGGGTTGCCGTCCTTGTCTATCATCAGCCCGGCATACAGGAAGCCGCTATAGCTGTGACCGTCCTTTTTCATGCCCTGCACCGTCGGCAGGATGATTTCGCGCATCACGCGGTTATGCACCTGCGGGGTGACCACCGGAGCCGGGCTGTATGCGCCCATGCCGCCGGTATTGGGGCCCAGGTCGTTGTCCAGCAGGCGCTTGTGGTCCTGGCTGGTGGCCATCGGCAGCACGTGATCGCCATCCACCATGACGATGAAGCTGGCTTCCTCGCCCTGCAGGAAGTCTTCGATCACCACGCGGGCCCCGGCGCTGCCCATCTTGTTGCCCACCAGCATGTCGTCGATGGCGGCATGCGCTTCGTCCAGCGTCATGGCCACCACCACGCCCTTGCCCGCCGCCAGGCCATCGGCCTTGATCACGATGGGCGCGCCCTTGCCGTCGACATAGGCATGGGCCTCAGCCGCATCGGTAAAGGTCTGGTAACCGGCCGTGGGAATGCCATGGCGCTGCATGAAGGCCTTGGCAAAGTCCTTGGAGCTTTCCAGCTGGGCGCAATACTGGGTGGGGCCGAAGATTTTCAGGCCGGCCGCGCGGAAGGCGTCCACCACGCCGGCAGCCAGCGGGGCTTCCGGGCCGACCACGGTCAGCTGGATGTCCTCGTTGCGGGCAAAGGCGACCAGTTCTTCATTGCTGGTGAGCTGGACATTGGTGAGATTGGGGTCGAGCGCGGTGCCGGCATTGCCCGGTGCCACAAACACCTTGGAGACGCGGCTGGACTTGGCGATACGCCAGGCCAGTGCGTGTTCGCGGCCACCAGAGCCGATTACCAACACTTTCATCTTGCGAGATCCTTCATCGTTGGGCGACAGGCATGTTGCCGTCGCCGGCATTGTGCCGCAGCCATGGTGGGACTACGGTCAGAATTGTACATTCAAGCCGGGGGGAAACGGGTAGTTTCCACTGTTTGCATCCGGCAGCAACTGGCGCTGGCCGCGGACCGGCTTGCCATCGACATGGCCCTGCCAGCGGATGTCCAGCGGGAAGAAACGACCGACCGGCTGGCCGGCTTGTTGCAGCCACTGCCAGTGCACCTGCAGATCGGTCAGCGCCGGGCAGCCATCACCGCCGGCATCACCACACACACCCTTGTTGTCGGCCTGTTCGGTCAGGCGGCCCATGCTGCGGATGTCGCTGGCCACGGCATGGAAAAACTCCACGCTGCTGGCACTGTAGCCTTGCTGGATGTAAGCGCTCTGCATGACCCAGCCCCATTCCTGCGGCCCCAGTTGCACCACCCGGGCGGCCGCGGCCATGCCGTTGCTGCCCATTTCCAGCTGTTTTTCGGTTTGCAGCACGAACTGGCCATCTTGCAAGACAAAGCACAACAGGCGGCTGATGCCGGAGGCGGCAAAGCTGTCCATGCCCTCGCCGGCCGAATCCGCCGTATCCGCCACAAAGGTGGTCAGCAACAGCTGGCGGCCCTGGCCATCACGCGCCAGCTGCAAGGGGCCGAACACGCCGACAAACGGTCCGGGACTATTGCTGGCCTGCGCCTGCAGCTTCCATTGACCCGGCTTGGGGCCGGCCTGCATGCCCTGGTTGCTGCGATAGACCGCCACGGCCTGCTCGGCCAGCCGGTTCAGGTCCGGGGCATGGGCCGCGCCGACCGGCGCAAGCGGAGCCGGCGCGGGCTGCTCCAGCCAGTAGACACCGGCAGCCAGGCCGATCATCAGCACAATCAGCAGCATGGTCTTGTTGGTCTTGGTCACGGCTTCTCCGCCAGGTGCTGGCACAATATCGCAGCCCCCTCCCCGCCGCCACAGCAGCGGGGAGACGGGTACGGCCTAGCGCGGCTAACAAGAGCGTAGCGCCCCTGGGGCAAGGCGGCGCCAGACCGCAACAGGGGTTTTGCTCGCCGTTCTTAGTGGCGGAAGTGGCGCACGCCGGTCAACACCATGGCAATGCCATGCTCGTCGGCGGCGGCGAACACTTCTTCGTCACGCATGGAGCCACCCGGCTGGATGATGGCCTTGATACCCTGCTCGGCAATCACGTCGATACCGTCGCGGAAGGGGAAGAAGGCATCGCTGGAGGCCACGGCACCTTGCAGGCTCAAACCGGCATCCTGTGCCTTGCGGGCGGCGATGCGGGTGGAATCCACGCGGCTCATCTGGCCGGCGCCGATGCCGACGGTCTGACCGTTATTGCAGAACACGATGGCATTGGACTTGACGAACTTGGCCACGCGCCAGGCGAACAGCAGGTCGGACAGTTCTTGCGGGGTGGGTTGACGCTTGGTCACCACACGCAGTTCGTCCAGTGCCACGTTGCGGATGTCCGGGGTCTGTACCAGTACGCCGCCGCCCACGCGCTTCAGTTCGAAGCGGTTGGCACCGCATTCCAGCGGAATTTCCAGCACGCGCACGTTTTTCTTGGCAGCGATGATGGCCTTGGCTTCTTCGGTGAAGGACGGGGCGATCAGCACTTCCAGGAACTGGCCGGTGACCGCTTCCACGGTTTCGGCATCCACCGGGCGGTTGAAGGCGATGATGCCGCCAAAGGCGCTGGTGGTGTCGGTGGCAAAGGCCAGCTTGTAGGCGCTCAGGGTGTCACCGGCCACGGCCACGCCGCAGGGGTTGGCATGCTTGACGATGACGCAGGCGGTTTGGTCGAAGGTCTTGACCGCTTCCCAGGCAGCATCGGCATCCGCGATATTGTTGTAGGACAGTTCCTTGCCCTGCAGCTGACGGTAGCCGGCGATGGTGCCGGCTGCCGGGTCCAGGTCGCGGTAGAAGGCGGCGGACTGGTGCGGGTTTTCACCGTAGCGCATGTCCTGCACCTTGACGAACTGGGCGTTCAGGCGGTTCGGGAAGGCCACGCGTTCCGGCTTGCCGCTCACCACGCCATCGGCCAGGCTGGTCAGGTAGTTGGAGATGGCACCGTCGTAAGCGGCGGTGTGGGTAAAGGCTTTCTTGGCCAGCTCGAAGCGGGTGGTCTTGGCCAGCTTGCCGTCATTGGCCTGCAGTTCGGCGGTCAGCGCGGCGTAGTCGGCGGCATCGGTGACGATGGCGACATGGGCCCAGTTCTTGGCGGCGGAGCGCACCATGGTCGGGCCGCCAATGTCGATATTCTCGATGGCGTCTTCCAGCACACAGTCCGGATTGGCGATGGTGGCTTCAAACGGGTAGAGGTTGACACACACCAGGTCGATATTGCCGATATCGTATTCGGCCATCTTGGCCACATGTTCCGGCAGGTCGCGACGGCCCAGGATGCCACCGTGTACCTTGGGGTGCAGGGTCTTGACGCGGCCGTCCAGCATTTCCGGAAAGCCGGTGTAGTCGGACACTTCGGTCACCGGCACGCCGTTATCGGCCAGCAGTTTGGCGGTGCCGCCGGTAGACAGGATGTGCACGCCCAGTTTGGCCAGTTCCCGTGCGAATTCCAGAACACCGGTCTTGTCGGAGACGCTGATCAGCGCGCGTTCGATTTTGGTCATGTTTCTCTACCACCTTGGCTAATGAATGAAAAAAACTGGTCAAGCTTGGACCTGATGCCGGCATCAGGTCTGGTCCGGCATGTGCTGCACGGGCGGCAGGCACAAAAAAACCGGCCATCCTGTGTGGGGTATGGCCGGTTTATCTTCATATCAAATCATACGACTTCATTTTTTTACGCAGGGTGTTGCGATTGAGCCCCAGCAACTCGGCAGCCCGGGTCTGGTTGCCCTGGGTGTGTGTCAGCACCACCTCTATCAGTGGCTTTTCCACGCAGGCCAGCACCATGTCGTAGATGGAGGCGGGGATCTCGCCGTCCAGATCACGGAAATATTGTTCCATCGCCAGCCGTACCGACTGGGAAATATGTTCGTTGTTTTGCATGTTTATTGTTCTGTCTTCAGCATTTCGTGTGAACACTGCTGCTCCGCCCCGATGTCGGCCCCGGGCACCTTTACCGCCTTGCTGCCCTGCCGGCTAGACCGGCAGCGACTCCTGCGGCAGAGAGTCATATTCCAGCCGCTCGGATTGCGCGGCCAACTGATCAAAGTAGCCGGCCACCGCCTGCCGTTGCGCGCCGGTGTCTTCCAGCTGGTACATCGCCTGGCGAAACTCGTTGGAGCCCCTCAGCCCCCTGGTGTACCAGGCAATATGCTTGCGTGCGATACGGCAGCCGGAGTATTCGCCATAAAAGCCGTACAAATCATCCAGATGTTCCAGCATGATCTGGCTGATTTCACTGACCTGCGGCGGCGGCAACAGCTCGCCGGTGTCAAGGAAATGCTGTATCTCACGGAAAATCCACGGCCGGCCCTGTGCTGCCCGGCCTATCATCACCGCATCGGCCCCGGTGTACTGCAATACCTGCTGCGCTTTTTGCGGGGTATCGATGTCACCGTTGGCAATCAACGGAATGCCGATGCTGGCCTTGACCGCGCGGATGGTGTCGTATTCGGCAGCCCCGCGATACATGTCTTCGCGGGTGCGGCCATGCAGCGCCAGCGCGGCAATGCCGCAGTCTTCCGCCAGCTTGGCCACGCGCAAGGCATTGCGGTGCTCGGGACTCCAGCCGGTACGGGATTTCAAGGTCACCGGTACCTCTACCGCCCTGACCACCGCCTCCAGAATGCGGCCCACCAGCGCTTCGTCGCGCAGCAGGGCGGAACCGGCGGCCACATTGCACACCTTCTTGGCCGGACAACCCATATTGATGTCGATGATCTGCGCGCCCTGCTCGACATTGATGCGCGCGGCCTCCGCCATCTGCTGCGGGTCCGAACCGGCAATCTGCACCGAAATCGGCTCCACCTCGCCGGCATGATCGGCCCGGCGCAAGGTCTTGGCGGTAGCCCACAGCGATTTGTTGGAGGTAATCATCTCCGACACCGCCATGGCTGCGCCCATTTTCTTGCACAGCATGCGAAACGGTCTGTCCGTCACACCGGCCATGGGGGCGACGATCAGCCGGTTTTTCAGGGTATGAGGACCAATGCGCATCAGGGTTTTCTGCGGTCAAACAAGCAAAAGGGCGGCCATTGTAATGCTTTTTTTTTAAGCAGTAAAAACCTTTTTGCTTATTTTTTGAGCAAGGTCGATAGCCAGAAGAAATGGTACAGCCGGGTACTGCGGAAGGGGTGGGGATTGGAAGTCAGCCGATAAGCCGGGTTCTGTCGTTGGACAGTCATTCCTCTAGTACTGCCGTTACCGACAGTCTCAAGCAACCTACCCGGGGACAACGCGAGCCACGTTAACGCCCCCCTATTTGGTCTTGCTCCTGATGGGGTTTAGCCTGCCGTCCGTGTTGCCACGTCCGCGGTGCGCTCTTACCGCACCTTTTCACCCTTACCTGTGCTGACAAGTCAGCCATCGGCGGTTCAGCTCTCTGTTCCACTTTCCGTCGCCTCACGGCGCCCGGCCGTTAGCCGGCATCATGCTCTGCGGAGCCCGGACTTTCCTCCCCGCCGCTGCTTGCGCAGCAGCGCGGCGACTGTCTGTCTGACTTCCAGCCGCCAGTTTACCTGAAGCAGATCAAACACGCGGCATTTTTTCCTGCAGCGAAATAGCATTCATTTATACTAACCGGTCATTTCTGCGGGGTTCGTTTAAGAATGGAGCTTAATCAAGCCAAGCTGTCGCGCTTGCAGCTGCTTGGCACGCTGGTCATCATCTTCTTGCTGGCATTGACGCTGGCAGGCTATTTCCTGCTGACCAGCTGGACGGATTTCCATGCGCGCCAGCAACAGATCGAAGGCGATGCCTACCAGCATGCGCGCGAATACCTGCAAGCCTCCGGCGATCACACGGCGCTGACCCTGCTGGCCCTGCGCGATCACTCCACCGACACCCTCAAGCAACAACTGAAAGAACAAGTCGACCAGGCCTACCATGTGGCCGAAGGCATCTGGCAGCGTGAACACCAGCGTTTGCCGGAAGCGCGGGTCAAGGGACTGATTGTCGAGGCACTGCGCCCGCTGCGCTTTTTCGAAGGGCGCGGCTATTTCTTCATCGACACCATGGATGGACGCTGCGTCTTGCTGCCCACCGCAGCAGAACGCGAAGGCAGTTCGCTGCTGGACAACCGCGACGACCATGGCCGCTACATCATGCAAGCGCTGATCGACTCGGTCAGCAACCCGGAGCGACAAGGCTTCACCGCCTACCGCTGGTATTTGCCGGGCAGCCACAATATGTCGGAAAAAGTGGCCTATTCGCGCCAGTTCACCCCCTATCACTGGGTCATCGGCAGCGGCGAATACATTGCCAATGTCGAGGCCAGCCTGCAGCAACGGGCCATTACCCTGCTCTCCCGCATGCACATGGGGCGTGATGGTGACGATTTCATGGTGGTGGACGAGCAGGGCGTACTACAGTTCTACCCCGCCGACCCTGCCTTGCAGGGCCGGCATTATCTGGCGCTGCAACCCGAGCTGCGCAAGCGGGTGCTGGAAGTCCTGCAGCTGGGCAAGCGTGGCGGCTTCATGGAGTACGCCGTGCCCGAAGCCGGCAGTGCCAAGCCGGTGGCCCACCTGGCCTATGCCCGCCACTTGCCGGGCTGGGAATGGACCATGGTGACGGCCATGCATATCCAGTCCATTCGCGATGGCAGTGTGCAAGCCCGCCAGCAACTGGACCAGCAATTGCTGCGCCGTATCGACACCACCCTGTTGATGACCCTGCTGGCCATGGCCAGTGCCGCGCTGTTTTCCTGGTTCTTCGTACGCTGGATGAATGCACTGGTGGCGCGCTACCAGCAGGATTTGCGCCAAAGCCATGCCGAGCTGGAAGCCAGTGCGCGCGAGCTGCAGCTCAGCCGCTTCATGATCGACCACGCCACCGATCTGGTCGCATTGCAAGCGGCAGATGGCCGGCTGGTCTATGCCAACCGCGCCGCCCTGGATTGCCTGGGTAGTGAAGCAGAAGGACGGCAGCAACTGAAAAAACAGCTGTTTGCCCCGGCCGGCGTCAGCCTGCCGCATACCTTCGAAACCCGGCTGCAATGTCGCCAGGGGCATCTGCACCTGGAAGTCACCCTGACCGGCATCGACTATCACGGTGACAGCTATCTGTGCGCCACCGCCCGCGATATCAGCCAGCGGCACCATGCCGACCGCCAGCAGCGGCTGGCGGCCAAGGTTTTCGAATCCAGCAATGAAGCCATCCTGATCACCGATGCCGACAACCGCATCCTGGCTGTCAACCGTGCCTTCAGCCTGATCACCGGTTTTGACGAGCAGGAGGTGCTGGGGCAGACCCCGGCCTTGCTGGCATCCGGCCAGCACGATGGCGATTTTTATACCCGCATGTGGGACAGCCTGGCCAAACGCGGCCAGTGGTCGGGGGAAATCTGGAACCGCCGCAAAAACGGCGAGGCCTTCCCGGAGTGGCTGAACATCAGCGTGCTGACCGACGAACAGGGGCGGATCACTCACCATGTGGCACTGTTTACCGATATCTCGGAACGCAAGGAGCACGAGGCGCGCATCCAGCATCTGGCGGAATATGATGCCCTGACCGACCTGCCCAACCGCATCCTGGTCAACGACCGCCTGCTGCAAGCCATCCGCCTGGCCGAACGCCATGGCGGCCAGCTGGCGGTACTGTTTGTCGATCTGGATCATTTCAAGAACATCAACGACACCCTGGGCCACAACTGCGGCGATGAACTGCTCAAGCAAGTGGCCGGCCGCCTGTGCGGCGCAGTGCGCGAGCTGGACACCGTGGGCCGTACCGGTGGCGACGAGTTCGTGCTCATCCTGCCGGCCATCGCCCAGCCGGACGAGGCGGCCCAGGTTGCCGAGCGCATCCTGCGCGCCATGCAGGCACCGTTTGATATCGATGGCAATGCCCTGGTGGTGGGCTGCAGCATCGGCATCAGCCTGCTGCCGGGTGATGGCGAGGACATCCAGACCCTGCTGATGAATGCCGATCTGGCCATGTACCATGCCAAGGCGCATGGCCGGAATACCTTCCGCTTCTATACCCGCGAAATGAATACCCAGGTGGCAGACCGCCTGCAACTGGAAAACCGGCTGCGCCGGGCACTGGAACAGGATGAGCTGTTCCTGCTGTTCCAGCCGCAATACGACATCCACAGCCAGGCACTGATCGGCTGCGAGGTATTGCTGCGCTGGCAGGACCCGGTGGAAGGGCTGATCATGCCCGGCCGCTTCATTCCCATTGCCGAAGACAGCGGGCTGATCGTGCCGCTGGGACGCTGGGTGCTGCGTGAGGCCTGCCGGCAGATGGCGCGCTGGCGGGCACAGGGCCTGCCGCTGCCCAAGATCGCCGTCAATGTGTCGGCGCGCCAGCTGGCACGGCTGGACTTCATCGACGAGGTGAGGGATGCGCTGCAAGAGAGCGGCCTGCCAGGCGATTGCCTGGAAATCGAGGTGACCGAAAGCACCCTGATGGAAGACGCCGACCTGGCCTCGCGCCAGCTGGCCATGCTAAAGGCCATGGGAGTCAGGCTATCGGTCGATGACTTTGGCACCGGCTACTCCAGCCTGGCCTACCTCAAGCGCTTTGCCCCGGACACCATCAAGATCGACCGCTCCTTTGTCTGCGACCTGCCCGGCGACAGCGAAGACGCCGCCATCGTGTCCGCCATCATCCACCTGGCGCGGGCGCTGGGCATGAGCACGCTGGCCGAAGGCGTGGAAACCGTGGAGCAATGCGATTTCCTGCGCCAGCTCGGTTGCGGTGGCATCCAGGGCTATCTGCTGGGCCGGCCGCAGGACGCCAGCGCCATTGCCCGCCAGCTAGCGCTGCCGCTCGGCAGCTGACAGCCGCCCATCCACGCCGACCAGCTCGGCCGCCTGTGGCCGCGGGATCAGCAAGGAAGTCAGCCAGGCCAGGCCCACGATGCCCAGGCCGGCCAGCATGCCGCTGGCAGCGGCGGGCACACCCGGCAGCCAGGCTGGCAGCGCAGGCAATACGGCAAAGCTGAGCCCGGCCCCCAGATTGAAGGCAGCTGCGTTCAGGCCGGGCAGCAGCCCCGGATAGCGCGCGGGCGACAGCACCACCCCCAGGCCATTGAGCATGATGTTGGCGGTACCGGCATAGGCCACGCCGGCCAGCAGGCAGGCCGCCACCATCCACCACAGACTGTACAGGCCCCAAACCAGCATCAGCACGATGGCCAGCATGCTGCCGGCCAGGCCCAGCCGCAATACCCGGCCATATCCCCATTGCGGTGCCAGCTGGCCGGCCCATGGACCCACCAGCCAGCCCACCAGCGCATAGGGGGTCAGCAACAACCAGGAAGCGTGATCGGCAGCCAGGCCAAAGCCACTGCCTGCTTGCTGGGCATGGGACATCACCAGCCCGTTGATGATGGCAAACACGCCGCTCATGGTCAGCATGGTGGTCAGCAGCAGGGCCCAGGTACTGCGCTGGCGCAGGATGTCCAGCGCCAGCAAGGGCTGTGGGCTGCGCTGCTCTTGTCGCAGGAACAGGGCCAAGGCCAATGACGCCAGCAAGACCATGCCGCCGATGCCTCCCCACTGGGCAGGGCCAGGCGCCGCCGCCAGGTTCAGCGCCCACAGCAGGCTGGCCAGCGTCAGCACCAGCCACCCCACGCCGGGCCAGTCCATGGCCGCCCCGGCTGACGGGCGCGACTCCGGCGCATACCTGGCTACCAGCACACAGGCCACGGCGGCGACGATGGCAATGCACCAGAATACGGCCCGAAAGCCGAAGTGGGTCGCCAGCAAGCCACCGGCAATGGCATCGATGCCGGCGATGCCGCCATTGACCGCCGTGATCACCCCCATCAGCAGGCCGTAGCGCCGCGGCTCATTCACCTCGTGGTAAAGCATCAGCAGACAGATCGGCACCACCGGGCCGGCTACCCCCTGGATCAGCCGCGCCAGTTGCAGTACCGCGATGGAAGGGGCCACCGCCGCCAGCATGCTGCCGGCCAGCATGATGGACAACATGCCCAGCAGCACCCGCCGCCGGCCCAGCATGTCGCCCAAGCGCGGCAGAAACAGCGAAAACAGGGCGGCCGCGGTGAAAAAGGCCGTTTGCGACAGGCCCACGGCGCCATCGCTGGCCTGCAGCTCGCGGGCGATAGTCACCAGCACCGGGCTGAGCATGCTGGCATTGAGCTGAAACGCCACGCAGGCGGCCACCAGCGCGGTCATCAGGCTGGCAACGCCAGGGCTGGCGCGCTTCATGGCTGCTCCCTGCCGATCTGTTGCAGGGCATCGATGATCATCTGCCAGAAATAATCATGATCCAGCCGGACCGCCACCTGGGTATGGCAAGCGGATGGCGGCGGCGCCCGGAAATCGGCCACGGTCATGCCCAGGGTCAGCGCACCCTGTAGCTCCACATCCAGCGGCACCTTGCGCACCGTCATCACCTGCGGGTCGATGACATAGGCCACGGCACAGGGGTCGTGCACCGGTGGGCTGGCAAAACCCTGTTCCCGGCGGTAGGTCTCGCCAAAGAACAGCAGCAGTTCCTGCACGAAGCGGGCCGGGGCCGTCCCCAGCGCGGCAATGCGCGCCTGCACCGCGGGGGTGGCCAAGGCCTGGTGGGTCAGGTCCAGCCCCACCATGGTAAGCGGCCAGGAGGTATTGAATACGATATGGGCCGCTTCCGGGTCGATCTTGATATTGAACTCGGCCACTGCGCTCCAGTTGCCGGTGTGATAGCCGCCGCCCATCAACACCACCTCGCGCACCCGGCTGGCAATGCGTGGCTCCTTGCGCACGGCCAGCGCGATATTGGTCAGCGCGCCGGTCGGCACCAGGGTGATCTCGCCCGGCGGGTGCCGCATGACCAGCTCGATGATCAGGTCCACCGCATGGCGCGGATCAAGCTGGCGTTGTGGCGGCGGCAAGGATGGCCCATCCATGCCGCTGTCGCCGTGGATGGAGGGTGCCACTTCGATTTCCCGCACCAGCGGGCGCGGGCAACCCGCGGCGATGGGAACCTGGATGCCGGCCAGCTCGGCCACGGCCAGGGCATTGCGCGTCACCTTTTCCAGTGTCTGGTTACCGGCGACCGTGGTGACCGCCAACAGTTCGATGGCCGGGCTGCCATGTGCCAGCAGCATGGCAATGGCATCGTCGTGACCGGGGTCACAATCGAGGATGATCTTGCGGGGCATGGGGTGTCCTTGTGCGGGCGATGGAAACAGGGCTGCCATGGTGCGCCGGCAGCAACGCCGGTGCATGCTGGCTTACGCTGTCGTGGCGGGTCCCAGCCAGTGTTCCACCAGCCGCACCCAGAAACTGGCCGCCAGCGGCAGGGCCTCATCGTTGAAGTCATAGCCGGGGTTGTGCACCATGCAGCCGCCATCACCATCGCCATTGCCGACAATGAAGTAACAGCCAGGCACCTGCTCCAGCCAGTAGGCAAAGTCCTCGCTGCCGGTCAGCGGTGCCAGATCGGCGATGACATTGCCGGCCCCCAGCCACTCGCTCGCCAGCAACATGGCTTGCTGGGTGATGACATCATCGTTGACCAGTACCGGGTAGCCGTGCTGAAACTGCACCTCGGCCCGCGCACCGAAGCCGGCGGCATGCTGCTCGGCCAGCTGGTGGATGCGCTGGTGCAGCAGCTCTCGCACCGCCGGATTGAGGGCGCGCACGGTCAGGCGCAGTTCGGCGCTGGCCGGAATCACATTGGCAGCCTCTCCGGCCAGAATGGCCCCCACGGTCAGCACGGCGGTTTCCAGCGGTGGCACATTGCGCGAGACGATGGTCTGCAATGCCAGCACCAGCGATGCGGCCACCACCACCGGGTCGACCGCGCGTTGCGGCATGGCGCCATGGCCGCCCGTGCCATGGATCAGAATGGTGATGGTATCGGTGGAGGCCATGAAGGCGCCGGCCCGGAAACCCAGCTTGCCCAAGGGGATGCCCGGCATATTGTGCAGGGCGAAAATGGCATCGCAGGGAAAACGCCGGAACAGCCCGTCGTCCAGCATGCGCTTGGCTCCGGAGCCGCCATGCCCCTCTTCGGCCGGCTGGAAAATCAGATGCAGGGTGCCGGCAAAGCGCCGGCTGCGCGCCAGCTCGCAGGCGGCGGCCAGCAGGATGGCGGTATGGCCATCATGGCCGCAGGCATGCATCTTGCCGTCTATCTGGCTGGCCCAGGGCAGGCCGGTTTCTTCCTGGATGGGCAGGGCGTCCATATCGGCTCGCAGACCGATGGTCGGCCCGCGTCCACACTGCAGTGTCGCCACCACCCCGGTGCCGCCGATTCCCTCGGTGAGCTGGTAGCCCCAGCCCTGCAGCTTTTCCATCACCAGCCGCCGGGTATTGAACTCCTCGAAACCCAGTTCGGGATGGGCATGCAGCTGGCGACGCAGGGCCACCATTTCATCGTTGATACGCAGGATGCCGGGCAGGATGGCGTTATGCATGGAAACAGTCTCCGCAGTCAGGTACAGGACTGCAAAGACTGTGAGAAAACCGCTGCCGGGCGATACCGGGACAAAGTGCAGGAGCCCCCGCCAGCCCCCGGCGACTAATCGAAGCGCAGGGTGTAACGCGACTCGACCGAGGTATTGGTGCCGGCACGCAAGACCACGGACCAGCCCTTGCTCAGCTGGTAAGCCAGCTTGACCACCTGATCGGCGCTGGTCACGCCATATTCGTAGCCCAGGTAGAGTTCGCGGGTGAGTTGCCGCCCCACCGTCACCACCTGCTCGGCCGGGCTTACCGTACCATTGGCCAGGGTCCGCTCCTTGCGGCTGGCCATGCCCAGTTCATCGAACAGACCGACATGGTCGTTGATGGAGCCGGCCAGCATCATGCCGGCAGAAGCAGCCAGCGCGGCATCATCACGATCACCGCTGGCCGCATGGCCCAGCACCAGCCAGGACAGCTTGTCCTTTTCCGACATCGACTCATCCGCCACCAGCCGGATGCGTGGCGCGGAGACGCTGCCGGACACCTCCACCCCCGCTCCCACCGGGGACAAATGGCGCTTGGCCACGACATTGAGCACCGGATTGTCCAGCGGACCGACAAAACTGATGATGCCCTGCTCGATGTCCAGATCCTGGCCATACGCCTTGTAACGCCCTTTCACCACCCGGACCTGTCCGCGGGCCCCCGGCGGCATGCCGGGATTGGCGCTGACCTTGACCACGCCGGTCAGCTCCACGTCCAGGCCCTGGCCAACCAGGCGGAAACGCTCGCCCAGATCGAGATCCAGCGCCACCGTCAGCGGCAGGCTGGCAAAGGCAGACGGCTCGGCACTCTCGCGCCCCTTGACCACCACATCGTCGCTCAGGCTGGGCGCACCGGTCTTGGGCAGGTCGATCCGTCCCTGATCGGCACGAATGCGGCCGGTCAGCGAAATTTTCCGGTCCACCATGCTCAGCTCGGTACTGCCGGAGACCACCAGCTTGCGGCTGGGCTTATCGAATACGCTGAACTTGTTCAAGGTAACCCTGACCGTGGCATCCGGGCCGGTTTCCTTCAGATCCAGGCTGCCGCTGGCGCTGACCTCGCCCTGGCCACCGGCAAAGCGCAGCTTGTCGAGAATCAGGCTGCGACCGCTCATTCTGGCCTGCAGCACACCGTCGCCCAGCCGGATGCCGGTTCTGTGGTCGGCCAGCAGCAGTTTGCTGCCCTGGATGGTGCCCTGCGCCTGCAACTGCCCCAAGGGCCCGCTCAGGCTCAGATTGGCCGACAGCTGGCCGGCCAGCTCGAGTGCGGGCGACGACAGCTGCGCCAGGGCGGCCAAGGAGGGCAGCGACACCGTGGCGCTGGCTGCCAGCGGGGTGCGGCTGTCGATGGCGCCGCCATTCCACGGCAGGCTGCCCTTGCCGCTCAGCTGGGCATAGCGGCTGTCGATGTCGCTATCGAACAGCAGGCTGCCACCATCAAAGCGCAGCCTCAGTTGCGCGGCTTTCAGGCCGAGTGCGGCCGGACGGCCTGCCTCAGCCGGCAGGCTGATATCGCCAGCCGCCCGCTTCAGCCAGAGCTGACCTTGCGGTCGATTGCCGCTCAGCTTGAGGTCCCAGCCACTGTCCAGCAGCAAATTCTGCTCCACCGGCAGCGGCAGCAGCGGGGCCAGCTCGGCCAGCCGCAAGCCCTCGGCATGCCCGCGCGTGCTCAGGTCGCCGTTACTGCTACGGGTCAGCTCGCTCAGGCTCAGGCTGCCGCCCAACAGCGCCAGCCGGGCACTGCCCAGCTTGATGCGCGCCGCACCGGCTTCCACTGCCAGCGGGGTTTGCAGGCTCAGTGCGGGCTTGCCGGTGATTTCCAGCCGCTCCAGCACGCCTTGCCACTGGCCGCTATTGAGCGGCAGGCCACCACTGGCCGCCAGCTGCACGCCATAGGGCCGGCCATCCAGCCGCAGCCGGCCATCCAGCTGCAGGTGATGGCGGGTACGGGTGCCACTGCCCTGCGCCCGCAGTTGCTCGGCACTGAAATTGCCGGCCTGCAGCTTGTCCGCCGCCAGCTGCAAGCGGAAAGGACTGCTGGGGTCGGCCTTGATGTCGCCATCCAGGCTCAGGCTCTGTACTGCCAGATTGCCCGGCAGGCGCAGTCGCTCGGCGCGCAGGCTGGCGCTGAGCAGTGGCACCCTGGGGGTGCCGGCCAGTTCGGCCTGACCCTTGATCACCCCGGAGAAGTCCCGTCCCAGCAGCGCCAGATTGGGGGCGTCGATCAACAGCTTGAGTTTGTCACCAGGCGCACCATAGGCACCGCTGGCCTGCAGCCGGTTGCTGGCCAGCCTGAGGTCGGCCGCCAGCTGGCGCACGCGCTCGCCCTGCCAGTCGGCACTGAGTTGGCCGGACAGCGCGGCACCGGACAGCCGGCTGGGGGCGAACTGCAAGCCCAGCTTGCCGCTGAGGGGCGCTGCCAACTGGCCACTGGCCTTGATGGCCGCATTCAGTTCGCCTGCGGGCAAACCGGCTTGCAGGCGGGACGGATCGGCCTTGAGCAATTTGCCTTCCAGCTGGTATTCCTGCCGCCCTTCCAGCCCCAGCTTCCCGCTGAGCGCCACTTTGCCGGCACCGGCGGTCAGATCCAGCTGGCGCAGCAGCAGTACCTTGCCACCAGCCGCCTGCTGGAAGCCCAGCGCCGTCTGCAATTGCAGGGTCTTGCCATACAGATTGGCCTTGATGTCGGGTCCGCTGAGCGCGCCGACCACCCGCGTCGTGCCCTTGATCACCTCATCCGGCGCGGTCTCATACAGGGCGCGCAGGCCGATATTGTCCAGCAGTGCCACGATGTCCAGCGCATTGTGCTCGACCTTGCCGGTCAGATTGAGCTGACCACCGCCCAGCCGGGCCATCAGCTTGTCCAGATGCAGTGCCTTCTCGTCGGCGCGGAATTCGCCCACCAGCAGCGACAAGGGCAGCTGGCTGGCTGAGAGCGGGCCGGGCTGGCTGTTGAGCAGGGACAGCCCGCCCTTGATGCGCGCCCCGCCATCAGGTTCGGCATGGATGGCGAAACCCAGCCGGGCCTTGGGCCAGGTCGGCATGATGGCCTGGGGATTGATGCCACCCACCCGCACATCCAGCCGGCGGAAGCGGTTATAGGGATTAAAGGCGAAGGGATGCAGCTGGCCATGTGCCTCGGCCAGCATGCCCTTGCCGCTGGCAGTGCCATCCACTTGCAGCTGCAGCAGATTGCCGCCCAGCTTCAGTCCGGCCAGCAAGGGAATCTGTTCCAGCTCACCCTGCGCCTGCAGCTGGCCCTGGATGGCAAAGGGGCTGCTGTCGGCCAGTTGCAAGGTGGCACGGCTCCCGCCCCAGGGGGTTTGCAGGCTGTGCAGCTGCAAGCGGTGCTGCTGACGGTCGTAGCGATAGCTCGCCTGCAAACCGTATAAGCGTATATCGCCCGGCAACAGGGTCAGGCTGGCCAGGGCCAGCTCGTCCACTTGCACCGCCAGCGGCAGTGACAGCGAGGCTGGCGCACCGGCCGCCGGTGTGGGCGGGCTGGGCCGCGTGGTCAGCCGCACATGGCCAATGCGCAGCGCCTGCACCTGCAGCTGGCCCTGCCATAAGGCGGCCGGCTGCCATTGCAGTTGCAGGCGGTCGATGTCGGCATCCTCGTACTGTGCGCGCCAGCGGATGTCGTGCAGGGTAAAACCCGACCACAACGTGCCTTCGCTGCGCGCAATGCTCAGTTGCTGCCCGCTTAGCGCCGGCAGCTGCTGGCACAGCCAGGCAAAACCCTGCTCATTGCCGGTCAGCCAGCCCAGGGCCGTGAACAGGGCCAGCACCAGCAGCAGACAGACAGGGCGCCACCAGCGCCGACGTGGCCGGACTGGCGGTGTGGCCGGCGGGGGAGCATCCGGCATGGCCGGTGTGACGGGAGGCTGGTTCTCGCTCATCAGAATGCCAGCCCCAGGCTCATGTTCCAGCGCAACTTACCGTCCTTTTCTGCCTTGGCAATATCCAGCGCAAGCGGGGCCACCGGGCTGTACCAGCGCAAGCCGACACCGTTTGACTGCTCCAGCTTGAAGCTTTGCCAGCTTTGCGCGGCATTACCGGCATCGTGGAACAGGGCGATGGCCCAGTCCTTGACCACCGGAATCTGGTATTCCAGTGTGGCCGTTGCCACCACCCGCCCGCCCACCACCGCGCCATCCGGACCGGGCAGGCCCAGGCTCTGGTAGTCATAACCGCGCACGCTATTGGAGCCACCGGCACGGAACAGCTGGGAGGACGGCACTTCGTCAGTGTCCTTGGCCCACACCTGCCCCACTTCCAGCCGGGTCAGCAGGGTGCCGTACTTGGGCCAGGGACTCCAGTAGCTGACGCCGCGCGCATAGCCGCGGACAAAACTGGTAGTGGACAGCAAGCCGCCCAGCGTACTGGAGAGCGAGACGTCCAGCAGGGTGCCGGAACGCGGGCGCAGCGTGTCGTCCACATCGCGCCGGGTCCAGCCGAATGCACCGAGCAGCGCCCGGGTATTGTTGCTGGGCGTGTTGCCGATGGTTTCCTTTTCCTGCAGGAACTCCACCCCGAAGCGGGCATTGATCTTGTCATGCGAACGGATGCGCCAGGCACCGGCATCCACCGTGGTGGTTTTCACCCCCTGGATGTCGGTTTCCTTGTACGAGGAGGTAATGGAGTGCGAGTAGCCGTTGGCCTGGCGCGGGAAGCCCAGACCGAAGCTGAGATTGCGGTCGCTGTTTTTCCAGTCCAGCAGGACGGAACCGGTCCAGCCCTTGCCGAACAGATTGTAGTAGTCGTAGCCGATACGGGTACCCGGACCGTCTTCCGAGTCGTAAGTCAGGCCCAGCTCCAGCTTCTGCTTGGGGAATTCGGTGAGGCTGACGTCCACCGGCACCTGATCCTGCTCGATGCGCGCCATGTCGGCACTGACCACCACCCCGGAATATTGCGGTGCCTGCTCCAGTGCCGACTGGTAATCCAGCAATTTCTTTTGCTGATAGGGATCACCCTGGCGGAAATCGGCCAGACCGGTGGCCACGCTCAGCGGATAGCGCTGGTTGCCGCTGATATGGGTGGGGCCGAAACGGATCAGCGGCCCGCTGTCCACCTGCACCAGCAACTGGCCGCGATGGGTTTGCGGGTCGATGTCGGCCTGACTCTTGACGATTTTTGCCAAGGGAAAACGGTCGACGGTAAGCAGACGCAGGATGGCACGCTTGCTGCTGCTCCAGTCATCCTGGCGGTAGGGCGCACCCATCGGCAGGGCCCAGGCTTCCAGCACGGCGGCCAGCCGTTTCTGGTAATCCGCCTGCTGGCGAATCGGTCCGTTCAGCTGCAGGGTGACATCGTCGATGATGACCGGCTCGCCCGCTTCCACCTTGATGACATAGTGCTGCTCACCCTGCTCCTCCACCCGGATGACGGCACTGAAATAGCCTTCGGTCTCCAGCAGCGCCTGCGCGGCGGAAGGTGTTTCCTTGATGATGGCCTGCAGCTGGAAATCGTCCAGATCGGCATCGTTGCGGGCGGAAATCAGTTCCAGATGGTCATTGAGCAGGCTGGCAAGCGCCGCCGGTGCCTCCACACTGACGGTGTAATCGACTTTGGCCCAGGCCGGTGCGCTGCACAGTGCGAGGGCGAGAGCGGATGACAAGGCAAGGGGATGGGTGCGTGGCAGCATGTCGGCATTCATCAGGAGTCCGACTGATGGTAGCGAAACTGGTTCAGTCTGGCGAGGAATGTCGGTAGCAATGCCAGCGGCAGCAGCACATGCAGCCGGGCCAGGGACATAAAAAAAGGCGGAATGATCCGCCACAAGACTGAGAGAGAGATAAGACACGGCCCGCGTGACAGCGGGCCGGGACTGCAGGCAGCCTGCCCGGCCTTGCGGCCGGACTGGCAGCTTACTTCTTGCGCTGCGGCGGCAGGTCCGTGCAGCTACCCTCGAATACCTCGGCAGCCATGCCGATGGATTCGCCCATGGTGGGGTGCGGGTGAATGGTCTTGGCGATGTCTTCGGCATCGCAGCCCATTTCGATGGCCAGGCAGATTTCACCGATCATGTCGCCGGCGTGCGGGCCGACAATGCCGCCACCAATTACCTGATGGGTAGCCGGATCGAAAATCAGCTTGGTGAAGCCTTCATCACGACCATTGGCAATGGCGCGACCGGACGCAGCCCACGGGAAGACGGATTTCTCCACCTTGATGCCCTGCTTCTTGGCTTCGTCTTCGGTCATGCCCACCCAGGCCACTTCCGGATCGGTATAGGCCACACCCGGAATCACGCGGGCATCGAAGAAGGCCTTGTGGTCGGCGCAGTTTTCGGCGGCAACGTGGCCTTCATGCACGCCCTTGTGCGCCAGCATCGGCTGACCGACGATGTCGCCGATGGCGTAGATGTGCGGCACATTGGTGCGCTGTTGCTTGTCCACCGGAATGAAACCACGGTCGGTCACCGCCACACCGGCGTTTTCCGCACCCAGCAGCTTGCCGTTGGGCGCGCGGCCGGTGGCGTACAGCACCAGGTCGTAACGCTGCGGCTCTTTCGGAGCCTGCTCGCCCTCGAAGGTGACGTAGACGCCGTCTTCCTTCGGCTCGACAGCCACGGTCTTGGTGTTAAGCATGATGTTGTCGAAGCGGTGGGCATTCCACTTCTGCCATACCTTGACCAGGTCACGGTCGGCACCCTGCATCAGGCCGTCCAGCATTTCCACCACATCCAGGCGGGCGCCCAGCGTGGAGTAAACGGTACCCATTTCCAGACCGATGATGCCGCCACCGATGATCAGCATTTTTTCCGGCACGGCTTTCAGTTCCAGCGCGCCGGTGGAGTCCACCACACGCGGATCATCCGGAATGAACGGCAGTTTCACCACGCGCGAACCGGCGGCGATGATGGCGTTCCTGAACTTGACGATGGTCTTCTCGCCGCTCTCTTCACGACCGTTACCGGTGGTGACCGATACTTCGATATGATGCGGGTCGATGAAGCGGCCATTGCCACGGACGATCTGCACCTTGCGCGCCTTGGCCATGCCGGCCAGGCCACCGGTCAGCTTGCCGATGACCTTTTCCTTGTAGCCGCGCAACAGGTCGATATCCACTTCCGGCTTGCCGAACTTGATGCCGTTGGCAGCCAGATGGCTGACTTCGTCAATCACCGCGGCATTGTGCAGCAGGGCCTTGGACGGAATGCAGCCCACGTTCAGGCACACGCCGCCCAGGGTGGAGTAACGCTCGACGATGACCACTTTCTGGCCCAGGTCGGCCGCGCGGAAGGCGGCGGAATAACCGCCAGGGCCACCGCCCAGTACCATCACATCGCATTCGATATCGGCACCACCACTATGGCTGGCAGCCACCGGGGCAGCTTGCGGCGCGAAACCGGCATCGGTGTGCGCCGAGGCCACGCCGGTGGTTTCCAGCGGCTTGGCTTCTGCCGGAGTAGCGCTGGCGGCGGCAGCGGCTTCGACGATGACGATCACGTCACCTTCGCTGACCTTGCTGCCCACGGCGACTTTCACTTCCTTCACCACACCAGCGGTTTCCGCCGGTACTTCCATGGTGGCCTTGTCGGTTTCCAGGGTGATGAGGCTGTCGTCCTTGCTCACCACATCGCCCGGCTTCACAAAGACTTCGATCACGTCCACATTGCTGTGACCGCCGATATCCGGGACTTTCAGTTCAATCAGATTGCTCATGGCGTTTGGGAGTGGGGAATGGGGAGTAGAGAGTTACTCCGTCCGCCATCCACCACCCACTTCCTTTATCAGTTCGTTTTCCCGATGGGGAGGGCCTGCCTTGCAGCAGACACCATTCCCCACTCCCTACTCACGATTTCACAGGATCAGGCGACGCACGTCGGACAGCAGCTTGCCCAGATGCACGGTGAAGCGCGCGGCAGCAGCGCCGTCGATCACGCGGTGATCGAAGGACAGCGACAGCGGGCACATCAGGCGCGGTGCAAATTCCTTGCCGTTCCATACCGGCTTGATCTGGCTCTTGCACACACCCAGGATGGCCACTTCCGGCGCATTCACGATCGGGGTGAAGCTGCTGCCACCGATACCACCCAGGCTGGAGATGGTGAAGGTGGCGCCTTGCATGTCGGTCGGCTTGAGCTTGCCTTCGCGGGCTTGCAGCGACAGCTCGGTCAGTTCCTTGGCGATCTGCTTGATGCCCTTCTGGTCGACGTTCTTGATCACCGGTACCACCAGGCCATTCGGCGTGTCGGCTGCAAAGCCGATGTGGTAGTACTGCTTGAGCACCAGGTTGTCACCGTCCAGCGAGCTGTTGAAGGTGGGGAAGGCTTTCAGGGCTTCGGCAGCAGCCTTGATGATGAAGGCCAGCGGCGAAATCTTCAGGCCGGATTTTTCCCATTCCTTGCCGATGGTCTTGCGGAAGTCTTCCAGCTCGGTGATGTCGCACTCGTCGTTGAACGTTACGTGCGGGATCATCACCCAGTTGCGGCTGAGGTTGGCACCGGAAATCTTCTGGATGCGCGACAGCGGCTTGGTTTCGATCGGGCCGAACTTGGCGAAGTCCACCTTCGGCCACGGCAGCAGGTCCAGACCCACGCCGGAGCCACCAGCAGCGGCCGGAGCGGCAGCCACCGGGTTCTGCAGCACGCTCTTGACGAAGGCCTTCACGTCGGCGTCGATGATGCGGCCCTTGCGGCCCGTACCCTTGACGCGGCCCAGGTCCACGCCCAGTTCGCGGGCCAGACGGCG
The DNA here is from genome assembly GCF_016429115.1 of Aquitalea sp. ASV15. NCBI lineage: Bacteria > Pseudomonadati > Pseudomonadota > Betaproteobacteria > Neisseriales > Chromobacteriaceae > Aquitalea > Aquitalea sp. ASV15. Next base: position 85,076 of record NZ_JAELTZ010000004.1, read on the forward strand.
TACCGACGGACCGGCATGGGCCTTGGAGAAGCTGGCTTCGTTGATGGCAGGCAGGCTGGCGCTGGCGGCCACCGGGGCAACGGCGGCAGGCGCAGCGGCAACCGGTGCCGGAGCGGGCGCAGCAGCCGGGGCCGGTGCGGCAGCCGGAGTGGCTACCGGTGCAGCGGCGGCGGCAACAGCGCCTTCCACTACCACGATCAAATCACCCTGGCTGACCTTGCTGCCAACGGCAACCTTGACTTCAACTACCTTGCCAGCGGCAGTGGCCGGTACTTCCATGGTGGCCTTGTCGGTTTCCAGCGTGATCAGGGAATCGTCCACGCTGATCACATCGCCCACCTTGACCGACACTTCAATCACGTCCACACCGCTGTGGCCGCCGATATCCGGCACCACGATGTCGATGCGACCACTGGCAGCCGGGGCGGCAGGCACTGCAACGGCTGCAGCTGCCGGAGCAGCGGCAACCGGGGCCGGTGCCACAGCGGCAGGTGCGGCGGCGGCCGGAGCCGGCGCGGCTGCGCTGGCGCCGACTTCCAGAATGGCGATGACATCGCCTTCGGAAATCTTGCCGCCAACGGCGACTTTCACTTCCTTGATGACACCGGCAGCTTCAGCCGGCACTTCCATGGTGGCCTTGTCGGTTTCCAGGGTGATCAGCGAATCGTCCACGGCCACGGTCTGACCGGCGGTGATGAATACTTCGATGATGTCTACATTGCTGTGCCCACCGATGTCGGGCACTTTCAGTTCGATCAGATTGCTCATGAGCTTTCCATCCGTAGAGCGGCGGCACCTGTAGGGTACCGCCACCGATATTCGGCTACGTTGCAAGCCTGCCCGGGCAGGGCAGGCTCGCTACCTCAAGCTTGGCCGTATCCGGCCCGGCCTCATGCCTTCCAGGAAGGCAGCTTGTCAGCCTTGATGCCGTACTTGGCAATCGCTTCAGCCACCTTGGCCGCTTCGATCTTGCCTTCGCGGGCCAGGGCGGACAGGGCAGCCACGGCGACGTAGTGACGGTCCACTTCGAAGAACTCGCGCAGCTTGGCGCGGCTGTCGGAGCGGCCGAAACCGTCGGTGCCCAGTACCACGTAGCGACCCGGTACATATTCGCGAATCTGGTCGGCGTAGTTGCGGATGTAGTCGGTAGCGGCAATCACCGGACCGCTGCGGCCTTCCAGCTGCTGCTCGACAAAGGACTTGCGGGCCGCTTCGGTCGGGTGCAGCAGGTTGAAGCGGGAAGCTTCCATACCGTCACGACGCAGCTCGTTGAAGGAAGTCACGCTCCAGATGTCGGCAGCAATGCCGAAGTCGTTGCGCAGCAGGTCGGCTGCGGCAATCACTTCACGCAGGATGGTGCCGGAGCCCATCAGCTGTACCTTCACCTGAGCGTCGCCGCCGTCCTTCAGCAGGTACATGCCCTTGATGATGCCCTGCTCGGCGCCTTGCGGCATGGCCGGGTGGGTGTAGTTCTCGTTCATCAGGGTGATGTAATAGAACACGTCTTCCTGCTCGCCATACATGCGGCGCAGACCATCCTGCAGGATGACTGCCAGCTCGTAGGCGAAGGTCGGGTCGTAGGACACGCAGTTCGGAATCAGGCCAGCCTGGATGTGGCTGTGACCGTCTTCGTGCTGCAGGCCCTCACCGTTCAGGGTGGTACGACCGGCAGTGCCGCCCAGCATGAAGCCACGGGCGCGCATGTCGCCGGCAGCCCAGGCCAGGTCGCCGATACGCTGGAAACCGAACATCGAGTAGTAGATGTAGAACGGAATCATCGGGATGCCGTGGTTGGCGTAGCTGGTGGCTGCGGCAATCCACGAGGACATCGCGCCCGGCTCGTTGATGCCTTCCTGCAGCATCTGGCCGTCTTTGGATTCCTTGTAGAACATCAGCTGGTCGGCGTCCTGCGGTACGTAGTTCTGACCCTGGGTGGACCAGATGCCGTACTGGCGGAACATGCCTTCCATGCCGAAGGTACGGGATTCATCCGGTACGATCGGCACGATCTGCTTGCTGATGTTCTTGTCTTTCAGCAGGGTGCCCAGCATGCGCACGAAGGCCATGGTGGTGGAGAACTCGCGCTCGCCCGAATCGCCCAGCTGGCTGTCGAAAATGTGCAGACCCGGGATGGCCAGCGGGGCCTTCACCGGTTTGCGGGCCGGCAGATAACCACCCAGTGCGGCGCGGCGTTCGCGCATGTACTTCATTTCCGGGCTGTCTTCAGCCGGCTTGTAGTACGGCACCTTCGGCAGGTCTTCGTCGGATACCGGAATACCGAAGCGGTCGCGGAATTTGCGCAGGCTTTCGATATCCATCTTCTTGGCCTGGTGGGCAATGTTCTGCGCTTCGCCGGACGAACCCATGCCATAACCCTTGATGGTCTTGGCCAGGATCACGGTCGGACGGCCGTTGGCATTGTGGGTGGCTTCGTAGTAAGCAGCGTAGACCTTGTGCGGATCGTGGCCGCCACGGTTCAGGGCCCAGATCTCGTCGTCGGACATATTGGCCACCATTTCGCGCAGCTCCGGGTACTTGCCGAAGAAGTGTTCGCGAACGTAGGCACCGTTCTTGGACTTGAAGGTCTGGTAGTCGCCGTCCACGCACTCGTCCATGCGCTTTTTCAGCAGGCCCTTGGTGTCCATGGCCAGCAGCGGATCCCAGCGGCTGCCCCAGATCACTTTCAGCACATTCCAGCCGGAACCGCGGAAGTCGCCTTCCAGTTCCTGGATGATTTTGCCGTTGCCGCGCACCGGGCCGTCCAGACGCTGCAGGTTGCAGTTGATGACGAAGATCAGGTTGTCCAGGCCTTCACGGGCGGCCAGGGCGATGGCACCCAGGGATTCCGGTTCGTCCATCTCGCCGTCACCGCAGAAGCACCATACCTTGCGACCCGGCGTGCGGGCCAGGCCACGGCTTTCCAGGTACTTGAGGAAGCGGGCCTGATAGATGGCCATCAGCGGGCCAAGACCCATGGATACGGTGGGGAACTGCCAGAAGTCGTCCATCAGCCACGGGTGCGGATAGGAGGACAGGCCGTTGCCGTCCACTTCCTGACGGAAGCTGTCCAGCTGCTCTTCGGTCAGGCGGCCTTCCAGGTAAGCGCGGGAATACACGCCCGGCGCGATATGGCCCTGGAAGTAGATCAGATCGCCGTCCTGCTCGTCATTCGGCGCACGCCAGAAGTGGTTGAAACCGACGTCGTACAGGGTGGCGGAGGACTGGAAGGATGCGATATGGCCGCCCAGCTCCAGGTCTTTCTTGCCGGCGCGCAGCACCAGGGCCGCAGCGTTCCAGCGGTTGATGGAGCGGATGCGGTGCTCCATCTCGTGATTGCCGGGGGATTTGTGTTCTTTGCCCACCGGGATGGTGTTCTGGTACGCGGTGGTGGCGTCGAACGGCAGGTAGGCACCACGGCGGCGGGTACGCTCGACCATGGTTTCCAGCAGGAAGTGCGCGCGCTCGGAACCTTCGGTATCCAGAACCGACTCCAGCGCTTCAGTCCACTCCTGGGTTTCCAGGGGATCGATATCGTCAGGGAAGGTTGCAGCCATATCTCATCCTCACATCGGGGGTGACCGGGACAGGGATCAAGTCCATGCCCACTTTATTGTGTTACCGGATCGAAAACGAAAAAACGAACCGGACTCGTTGGAGACAGATTATAAACGATCACTTTCGCAATAAAAATGTTCATTTATGAAAAGCTCTTCTGGTGTTGCGGAGTGTATAGTTTCAGGAGGCGACAACGGAATAGGCAATTAGGGTTATCACTCAAAATTTGCTCCGTTTATCAGTATATTGCGCTGCATCATGTTGTTTTTTTGCGATACGGTGACATGCAGTCGCCACTCCCGCTTACTTCCCCGAGTCCTTCTTTTCTTCTTTCAGCATTTTTTCAACTTCGCGCATGCGCGCTTCGATGGAAGAACGCAGATAGAAGTCATCGCCCTTGGCTTGCGTGGCAAACTGGAACTGCTCCAGCGCGGCCTCGTAGCGCCGCTCGAAGTAGAAGGCATTGCCCAGGGCCGCGTGATAGCGCTGGGCATCCTTGTCTGCAAACAGCCTGGCCTCGCTGCGATACAGTGCGGCCTCGCGCGGATAACGACTTTGCAGCTGGCGCAGCAAAGCCTGTGCTGCCGTGCGGTTGCCACTATCTATAAGGACATCCAGCTCGGCCAATTGCAAGGGTTGGCTGTCTTTGAACTGCGCCTGTCCGCGCCGCAGGCTGGCCAGGGCAGCCGCCCAGTCGCCGCTCTCGCGGGCGATGGCCGCCTCCTGCCCGAATAGCATGGGGTCAGCCGGCAAGCGGCTTTCCGCCTTGGCCAGTGCGCTGCGTGCGGCCGGCAACTGGTGACTGGCCAGTTGCGCGCGCGACATCCCATACCACGCAGCCCCCTCATTGAGATACTGGCCTTTTTCCAGCATGGTCTGGTAGTAGCGCACGGCCTCGTCCGGCGACAGCGTCATGACACGCAGTTTTTCCCGCACCAGCAGGTAGGCGGTACTGTCCGCCTTCATTTTCACCGGGTATTCCAGTGCGCGATTCTGCGCCTCGCTGATGCGCTGCGAGGTCACCGGATGGGTGCGCAGGAAGGCATAGGCGTTGTTGTCGCTGTAGCGGTTGGCCGCCTCCAGCCGCTGGAAGAAGGCCGGCATGGCCCGCACGTCGAAACCGCCCTGGGCCAGGTACTGCATGCCCACCCGGTCGGCTTCGCGTTCGAAATCGCGCGAAAATGACAGCTGGTTGGATATCTGCAAGCCCAATCCCGCTGACAGGGTGCCGATGGAGGCCTGCCCGCCCCCGGCACGCGAGGCCAGTACGGCGGCCAGCACCGTCCCAAGCAATAGCAAGGGGCTGGTGGCATCGCTGACGGCCTTCATGCGCGCGATGTGGCGCTGGGTGATGTGGGCGGTTTCATGGCCGACCACCGAGGCCAGCTCGCCCTCGCTCTGGGTGCCGATCAACAGCCCGCTGTTGATGCCGACATAGCCGCCGGGCATGGCAAAGGCGTTGATCTGCTTGTCGTTGACGACGAAATAGCTGAGTTGCAGGCCGGGCATGCGCACCGCTGCCGACAGCCGGTGCCCCAGCACATTGATGTAGTCGTTGACCTCGGCATCTTCCACCACATCGCCGTCATCGCGCATGGCGCGCATGAAGTCGCGCCCGATGCGGGCTTCGTCGGCCATCGACAGGGAGGCATCGGATATCTCGCCCAGATCGGGCAGGGAAGGCAGATCGGCATAGACTGCCAGCGGTTGCAGCAGGGTCATGGCCAGCAGGCTGGCCAGCAAGGTCTTTTTCATCTTTGATGTGAGCAGGCAGCTTGGATTTGGTTGCATGCCGGCCGGCAGGCGGCCAGCACCGGAAACAGCCACAGCATAGCCGCCCCTCACCGTGCGGACCAGCACCATGGTGCCGCACCATGCCAGGAAAATTGTTCAGATATGATAATCCGGCAGGCCTGCCAGACTTTGCCAGGCAGCCTGGGTCGACAGATGGACCCGGCCGGCAAAGCGCCGCGCCAGTCCGCTGCGTTGCAGGATGTCGGCCACCGGCCCCTTGATTTCAGCCAGATGCAGCAGTACCCCGGCCTGCTGCAAGCGCTGGTCCAGATTCTCCAGCATTGACAGGGCGGTGGTATCCACCCGGTTGACCGCGCTCATCACCAGCACCAGCTGTCGCAGATGGGGGTTCTGCCCGGCCCGGTGCAGCAAGGCACTGCCCACCTGGCGGGCATTGCCGAAGTACAGGCTCTCATCTACCCGCAGCAGCAGCACACCCGGCAGGGTTTCCACCGCGTGACGCTGGCGGTTGCGAAAATGATGGGTGCCGGGCAGCCGCCCCAGTTCGGCGATATGCGGCCGGCTGCTGCGCCACAACAGCGTGGCCAGCGACACCAGCACGCCGGCCATGATGCCGCTGTCCACGCCCAGCAACAGCACCAGCGCAAAGGTCAGCAGCCAGGCCACCGCATCGGCACGCTCGGCCAGCCAGGCACGGCGCAGGCTGCCGACATCCAGCATGGCCAGCAGCGCCGCAATGATGGTGGCGGCCAGCACCGGCAGCGGCAGGTGTTCCAGCGCGGAAGTGGCCAGACACATGACCAGCAGCATGCCGGCGGCGGTCAGCAGCGAGGCCAGCTGGGAACGGGCACCGGCCTCGGCGTTGACCACCGAACGGCTCAGCCCGCCGGTCACCGGGAAGCCGCCCACCAGCCCGGACGCGATATTGCACAGGCCCAGCGCCACCAGCTCGCGGTCGGGGTCGACGCTGTCCTGAGTGCGCGCAGCCAGCAGTTGCGCCACCGACAGGCTCTGCAGATAGTTGATGAGGGCAATGAAGAAGGCCGGCAAGGCCAGATCGGCCAGCTGTTCCAGCCCGATGGCAGGCAGCACCAGCCGCGGCAGGCCGGCCGGCACCGGGCCGACCACCGGGACATGCAGCGATGCCGGCAGCAGCAGGATGCCCGCCAGCATGGCCAGTACCGGCGCGGTACGTACCAGTACGCCGGCAGCGGTGGCGGACAGACCCAGTCTTTGCAACAGACAGCCCCCCCAGCGCCGCGCCAGCAGCAACCAGCCCAGGGCAAGCAGGCCCACCAGCAAGGCTGGCGGCTGCACCCGGACGGGCTGATGCCACAGGCCGGCCAGCCATTGCGGCAGGGAGTTGCCCGGATTGTGCAGGCCGGACAAGGGAGCCAGCTGCGACAGGATGATCAACAGGGCCGAAGCGGTGGTGAAGGCCGACAGTACCGGCTCGGACAGCAGGTCGGCGATAAAGCCCAGGCGGGCCAGGCCCATGGCCAGCAGCATCAGGCCGGAGAGCAGGGCCAGCCAGACCGCCAGCAGCAGGTAGTCGGTGGCGCCGGCATCGGCAAAGCGCGACAAGGTGGCGGCGGTCAGCAGTGAGGTCAGCGCCATCGGCCCGACCGACTGTGCCGGGCTACGACCAATAAAGGCATATACCAGCAGCGGTGCCACGCTGGCATACAAGCCGGCCTCGACCGGCAGGCCGGCGAGCAGGGCATAGGCCAGGCTCTGCGGGATCAGCAGCAGGGTCACCACCACGCCGGCGGTGATATCCCCTGCCAGCCACACCCGGCGATAGCCGCGGAGCCAGTCCGGCAATAGCCGGCTCAGGGCAGGCATCGTGACAGCGGGCGAAACAGCAGCATGCCCAGCAGCATGGCCGCCACAAACCACCAGCCAGCGGGCAGAGCCATGCCGGCCAGTACCAGGCCGGGCCCCGGACAGATGCCGGCCAGTCCCCAGCCCAGACCGAACAGCAGGCTGCCCAGCACCAGCCGCAGGGTCAGCCGGTTTTTGTCGGGCAGCTGCAGCGGATCACCCAGCAAGGCGTGGGTTTGCCGCTCGGCCCGGCGAAAGGCAAAAAATGCGACGGCAATGGCGCCGGCCATCACCAGTGCCAGGCTGGGATCCCAGCGGCCGGCGACATCGAGAAAGCCCAGTACCTTGGCCGGATTGCTCATGCCGGACAGGAGCAGGCCGAAGCCGAACAACAGGCCGGCGAGCAGTGCAGACAGCAATTTGGCCATGATCAGTTCCACCCGAGCAGATGACGCATCACGAATACGGTCAGGGCGGCACTACCCATGAAGCTGAGCGTGGCCAGCAAGGAGCGCGGCGACAGGCGCGACAGGCCGCATACGCCATGGCCACTGGTGCAGCCGGCAGCCAGCCGCGTGCCAATGCCCACCAGCACGCCGGCCAGCAACAGCAGGGGCAAGGGCGTGCCCAGCTGCGGTACCGGCAAGGGGCCGATCAGCCCGCGCCAGACCAGGGGGGCAGCCAGCAGCCCCAGCACGAAGGCCAGCCGCAGCGGCCAGTCGCCAGCCCGGTCGACCAGGCCACCCAGCATGCCGCTGATGCCGGCAATGCGGCCGTTCAGCAGCAGCAGCCAGCTGGCGGCCAGTCCAATCAGCATCCCGCCCGCCAGCGAGGCGAAGGGGGTAAAGCTTTCCCAGGCTATCTGCACACTTGCTCCTCAATCGGCGACGGCCGCGCCGTCATCCTCACCGCAAAACACGCCATGTAGCGCCGACAGCATGACCATGGCCTCGGCGCTGGCCACGCTGTAGTAAATCCATTTGCCTTCGCGCCGGGTGGCCACCAGCCCCTCGTTGCGCAACACGCCCAGCTGCTGCGACAGGGTGGGTTGGCGGATGCCGGTGAGTTTTTCCAGCTCGGACACCGTCTTCTCGCCATCCACCAGCTGGCACAACAGCATCAGCCGGTCTTCGTTGGCCAGACTTTTCAGCAGGGTTGCCGCCCGGCTGGCGTTATCACGCAATATGCTCAAATCCATTGTCACCATCCCGACCACCGGTCCGGCCGCTGCGCAGCGCGCAAGCAAGGCGGATACCGGCTTATTTTTATAATATACATTATAGTATAATGTTTCGCAGTGTGCGATAGTGCCATGCATGGCAGCCCATCGCCCTTCCCATCCTGTTGCGGAGTTCACCATGATGCAGCCACAGCTCGCTTCCTTCTTCGACCCGGCGACCTCCACCATTTCCCACGTGGTGTACGACCAGCCGGGGGGGCAGGCTGCCATCATCGACCCGGTGCTGGACTATGACGCCACATCCGGGCGCATCGCCCACGGCTCCGCCGGGCGCGTACTGGATTTTATCCGGCAGCAGGACCTGAGCGTGCAGTGGATACTGGAAACCCATGCCCATGCCGATCATCTGTCGGCGGCGGCCTGGCTGCAACAGCAGGCCGGTGGTCGCATGGCCATTGGCCAGGGCATTGCCCAGGTCCAGCAGTTGTTCAAGGGCATCTTCAATCTGGGTGACGATTTTCCCTGCGACGGCAGCCAGTTCGACCACCTGTTCGCGGATGGCGAGGTCTTCCCTATCGGCCGGCTCACGGCAAGGGCCTGGTTTGTCCCCGGCCATACTCCCGCCGACATGGCCTACCAGATCGGCGACATGGTGTTTGTTGGCGACACCCTGTTCATGCCGGATGTCGGCAGCGCCCGTTGCGACTTTCCCGGCGGCAATGCCGCCATGCTCTATCAATCGGTACAAAAGCTGCTGTCGCTGCCGGATGACACCCGCCTGCTGATGTGTCACGACTATCCGCCCCCGACACGGCCCATCGCCTGGCAAAGCACGGTGGCCGAGCAGAAGCAGCACAATATCCACCTGCATGGCGGCATCAGCCAAAGTGAATTCGTCGCCTTGCGTCAGGCACGCGATGCCACGCTGGACCTGCCGCAGCTGATCTTGCCGGCCATCCAGGTCAACATCCGCGCCGGGCAGCTGCCCGCGGCAGAAAACAATGGCGTGCGCTACCTGAAAATACCGCTGGATATGCTGTAGACTCGAACAGGTGTTTCACATCGGCCCTCCGCATGCCTGCCACCGCCCTGCCCCCCGCCCCCGCCAGCCTGCTGGATGCCCATGGCCAGCCACGGCATGGCCGTTACCAGGGCTGCATCGCCCGGCACGACTGGCACCCCCTGCCCATGACGCGCTGGCAAGGGCTGCTGCGCCCGCTGCGCCACAAACGCTGGCAATACCTGGCGCTGGCGCATGACGATTATCTTGTCGGGCTGGCCGTGGTGGATGTGGGCTGGACCGCAGCGGCCTTTGCCTATCTGTTCGACCGTCGCCAGCGGCGGATTCTGGCTGATGTCGCCGCCGACAGTTTTCCCCTGCATGGTGCGCAGCTGGCCGACCAGCCATTTGCCGATGCCAGCTTTACCGGCCGCGGGCTGAGCGTGCGCTTCGAGCGCCAGACGGCACGCCTGGCGGTGGAAGTGCACTCAGCGCAGTTACGGCTGGCGGCCCATGTCAGCCTCGACCCGATGCCGCCCGTGCTGGCGGCCATCGGCCCGGCCAACTGGCTGGCCCACTCCACCCACAAATCCACCGCCCTGGCGGTCAGCGGTTTTGCCGATTGCCAGGGACAGCGCTTTTCGCTGGATGGTGCCGTGGCCAGCCTGGATTACTCCAACGGGCTGCTGGCGCGCCGCACCGACTGGCGCTGGGCCAGCGCCCACGGCAGCGAGCTGGGTTTCAATCTGCAACAGGGTTATATGGGAGACGCAGAAAACGCCTGCTGGCTACACGGCAAGCTGTATCCGCTGTCTGCTGTTGAATTCACATTCGATCCGCAACAGCCGCTGCAGCCCTGGCAGCTGCGCAGCAGCGACGGTTTGCTGGCCTTGCAGTTCAGCCCGGAAGGCCTGCGGGCAAAAAATCAGAACCTTCTGATCGCCAGTAGCCGTTATATTCAAGCCATAGGCCGTTTCGACGGCTATCTGACCGATCCGCTCAGCGGTACACGCCATGTGGTGCAGGCACTGACTGGCGTCACCGAAGACCATTACGCACGTTGGTAACACCATGACCATCATTATCCGGCCGGCCAATTACCAGGACGTACCGGCCCTGACCGCACTGACCGCCGAGATGGGCTACCCCGCCGGGGTGGAAGCACTGGGCAACCGGCTGACCATGCTGCTGGGCAGCCCCGACCTGCACCAGTTGTGGGTCGCCGAAATCGAAGGCGAAGTGGCGGGCTGGCTGCATGCCTTCTGGCGGCCGCTGCTGGATGCGCCGGCCGCAGTGGAAATCGGCGGGCTGGCCGTGGGACTGCGCTGGCGACGACGCGGGGCCGGCCGCGCCCTGGTGCATGTGGCCGAACGCTGGGCACTGGCCAAGGGAGCCACCACCGTCACGCTGCGCTCCACCATCCACCGCGAAGAAGCACCGGATTTCTACCAGAATCAGGGCTATCAGCTCAGCAATGCCCAGAAAACCTTCCGCAAGCAACTGGGCGACAACAGCTAGCAGCGCCCCCGGCACTCCCCCACCTTGCCGGCCGCCATGCGCCAGCGTTCTCCCGGCAGGCACGGGAAAAACCCTTTGCAAATCAGGACAAGCCGGCCGGATGCCGCAGAGCGACAAAGTTGGCCTTCCCGCCTGAATCTGGTCTACCATAGCCCCGCTGTCGCGTTGGGTGCCATGGCGAAATACCCCCTCTTCGCTGCTGACTCCGTGTTAGCATGGCGCCCCGATTAGAGCACTCAATCTAACCTCAGCCAGGAGATTACGCGCATGGGTGTGCTGAATACCATTCTCGAGCACAATCGGAGCTTCGTCGAAAACCGCGAATACGAGCAATTCAAAACCGACAAATTCCCCGATAAAGGCCTTGCCGTCCTCGCCTGCATGGATGCCCGTCTGGTCGAACTGCTGCCCAAGGCCATGGGTCTGAAAAACGGCGATGCCAAGCTGATCAAGAATGCCGGCGCGCTGATCACCCACCCCTGGGGTTCGGTCATGCGTTCGCTGATTGTGGCGGTCTACGAATTGCGCGCCGAGGAAATCTGCGTGGTGGCCCACCGCGATTGCGGCATGCGCGCCATCGATCCCAACAAGATCCTGACCCACGCCACCGAGCGCGGCATCAGCGAGGACACCATCCACACCCTGCGCAATGCCGGCATCGATCTGGACAACTGGCTCAAGGGTTTTGACAACGTGTCCGACAGCGTGCGCCACAGCGTGCAGACCATCCGCAACCACCCGCTGATGCCCAAGGACATTCCCATCCACGGCATGGTGATTCATCCGTCCACCGGCCGGCTGGAACTGATCATCGACGGTTACACCGGCAAACCACCCGTACAGGAATGACGCAAGCGGCTGCGCTGGGACTGTTTGGCGGCACTTTCGATCCCATCCACGCCGCCCACCTGCGCATGGCGCAGGCTTTTCGCCAGGAATTGCGACTGGCCGAGGTGCGGCTGATCCCCGCCGGCCAGCCCTACCACCGCCAGCATGGTCCCCATGCCAGCCCGCAACAGCGGCTGGAGATGGCGCAACTTGCCATCTGCGGCCTGCCCGGCCTGACGGTCGACCCGCGGGAAGTGCTGCGCGACAAGCCGGCCTACACCATCGACACCCTGCAGGAAATCCGCGCGGAAATCGGCCCGGAGCCTGCCTTGTGGTGGCTGATCGGCGGCGACTCGCTGGCCAGCCTGCATACCTGGCGGCACTGGGAGCAATTGTTCGAGCTGGCCAATATCGCCGTGGCACTGCGTCCCGGCTTCGATGCCACCCGTCTCCCCGCCCCGGTGCGCACACAATGGCAGGCGCGCCAAGTCACTGATTTTTCAAATGGCGCGCCTTCCGGTACAATGCGCCCCCTGGCCCTGCCACCGCTGGATGTCTCGGCCACCGAGGTACGCCACCGCTTGCAGAGCGGGGCCAGCGTCGAGCAGCTGCTCTGCGCACCGGTACTGGACTATATTCGCCAGCACCGGCTATATCTCTGAAACAACAAGCCGTTCCACGCCTGCCCGCCGCACACTGCGGCACCGGCAGCGCACAACGGTTTCCAGTGCCGGCGCCACGATGGCCGGCCGGGCCGCCCGCCCCTGATTGCGGCCCCTGCCCGTTTTTGCCGCAGGTTGCGGCAAACGATCTTTACCTGATACCTCTGGCCGCCATGCTGCCGCCACGTATCGCCACCGACATCAAAGGACATCATGGAAGTTCAAGACATTGCCAAACTGGCACTTACCGCCCTGGAAGACATCAAGGGCAAAGACATCATCGAAATGGACACCTCTGCGCTGACTTCGCTGTTCCAGCGCATGATCGTGGCCACCGGCGACTCCAATCGCCAGGTCAAGGCACTGGCCAACAATGTGGCCGTGACCCTGAAGGAAGCCGGCGTTGAGCTGGTTGGCACCGAAGGCCACGAAAGCGGCGAGTGGGTGCTGGTGGACGCCGGCGACGTGGTAATTCACGTCATGCTGCCGGCAGTACGCGACTACTACGACCTGGAACAACTGTGGGGCGGCCAGAAGCCGAGCTTTACCCCGGTTGGCGGTCGTCCGTGGCAAGCCAATACCTGATCGGCCATCCAGGCTGCATCAGCTGCGGCAGACGGGCGGCACCCGCCCCGTCTGCCGCCATCCTCCGGTTTTTCCCATCACAGGCAGCGTCATGCGCCTGCTGCCTACGCGCTGAAGCATTGCCATGAAAATCACCATTCTTGCTGTCGGCACCAAGATGCCGCGCTGGGTCGACGAAGCCTATAACGACTACGCCAAACGCTTTGGCCGCGACATCAGCCTGGAACTCAAAGAGATCAAGCCGGAAAAGCGTGGCGGTGGCGTCACGGCGGAAAAAGGCATCGCCGCCGAGCACGACAGGCTGCTGGCGGCCATTCCCGCCCGCTGCAAGCTGGTGGTGATGGATGAGCGAGGCCAGAACTGGACTTCGGTGCGGCTGGCGGCCGGGCTGAAAGAATGGATGGCCGGTGGCGATGACGTGTGCTTCATCATTGGCGGAGCCGATGGCCTGTCCGCCGAACTCAAGCAGCGCGCCGATGTGCTGTTGCAGCTGTCCGCCATGACCCTGCCGCACGGCATGGTGCGGGTGATGCTGGGCGAGCAGATCTACCGTGCCTACTCCATCCTCAACAATCACCCCTACCACCGCGAATAAGGCCCGATAACACCCCCGCGCCAGCGTTGCGCCGCCTGGGCCCGGGCTCTCTACGCCGTGTTGTGGGTGGTTCCCAATCCCTGGTCTGCGGCACTCAGCTGAGCGGCAACACCACGAACTCGCCGTCCAGCCGGCCAGCCGCCACGCCGCCGCACTCCAGCTCCACCGCCAGCGTCAGCCGTGCCATGCGCCCCTTGGCCAGGGCAGCCACCATGCGCTGCCAGGCCGTGTCTGCCAGCGGCAGGGTGTGGGCAGTAAACGCGCCGTGCATGGCTTTCTGATAATCCATCTGGCTGCGCCGCACCATCACCTGACCACGCACCCCCAGCGCCTGCAACTGGCGATACACCAGCAGCCAGCCCGCCAGCGTGGCCACAGCGGCGGCACTTCCCCCGAACACCGTGGCGCAGTGATTGATATTGGGTTCCAGGGGGGCAGCCAGCACCACCTGCTCGCCATCGGCCTGACGTACTTTCACCCCCATGGCCTGTGCCAGCGGGATGGCCTGATACAGATATTGTTCGATGTCCTGATTGTCCTGCACGGCAATTCCTTTCCTGCAATGAGGCTCCAGCATGCCACAGCCGGCGCACAGCGGCAGCCGTGGCTGCGACAAGATGTCGCAGGGCGCTGCCATGGCCTTCCCTTACAATACATGGCTGATAACTGTTCTCATCCAGGAAGCCATCATGCAAAAGCTCGCCATCCTCGCCCTGCTGCTGTGCAGCGCCGCCCAAGCCCACGTCACCCTGGAAACGCCTACTGCCACCAGCGGCAGCTATTACAAGGCCGTGCTGAAGGTGGGCCATGGCTGCGATGGCAGCCCCACCACCGGCATCAGCGTGGAACTGCCGGAAGGCGCGCAGCTGGCACGCCCCATGCCCAAGGCGGGCTGGCAGGTTCAGGTGAGCAAGAGCGCGGTCAAGCCCTTCGACAACCACGGCACGCTGGTCAAGGAAGATGTCAGCCGTATCAGCTGGACGGGTGGCAATCTGCCGGGCGATTTTTACGATGAATTCGTGTTCCAGACGCGCATTGCCGCCAAGCCGGGCAAGCTGTACTTCAAGGTGAAGCAGCAATGCGCCCAGGGCAGCAACAACTGGGTGGAGATTCCGGCTGAAGGACAAGACGCCCACAGCCTGAAAACCCCGGCCGCGGTGTTGCAGGTGACCGAGCCGGGTCAGGCACACCAGCACTGAGAGCTGGCTAACAAAATAGCGTAGCGTCCCTGGGGCAAGGCGCACCGCCGCAGACAGTACAAAGAGTACGGCAAGGAGGCGCAAGGCAGCAGCAGGTTTTTTGTTAGCTACTCCAAGCGCCAACACGCTACCGGCAACACATGAGCAGCCCCTTGCAACACGACGATGCAAGGGGCTGCTGCTATGTGCTCCGTGCCGCTGCGACAAATAAACCAGGCAGCGGCAGGGTGGTACGGACGGCTTTACTGGCGGATCAGGTAGTCAAAGGCCGACAGGCTGGCCTTGGCGCCTTCGCCCATGGCGATGATGATCTGCTTGTACGGTGCGGTGGTGGCATCACCGGCGGCAAACACACCCTCGGCCGAGGTCTGGCCCTTGGCATCCACTTCGATCTCGCCGCGCGGCGACAGCGCCACGCTGCCTTTGAGCCAATCGGTATTGGGCAGCAGGCCGATCTGTACGAAGATCCCTTCCAGCGCCACATGGTGTTCTTCACCGGTAATGCGCTCCTGGTAGCTCAGGCCATTCACCTTCTGGCCGTCGCCAGTCACTTCGGTGGTCTGGGCATTGGTGATGACGCGCACATTGGGCAGGCTGTGCAGCTTCTTCTGCAATACCGCATCGGCGCGCAGGCTGTCACCGAACTCCAGCAGGGTAACGTGGCTGACGATGCCGGCCAGGTCGATGGCGGCTTCCACGCCGGAGTTACCACCACCGATCACCGCCACGCGCTTGCCCTTGAACAGCGGGCCATCGCAGTGCGGACAGTAGGCCACGCCCTTGGCGCGGTACTCGGCTTCGCCCGGCACATTCATTTCGCGCCAGCGCGCACCGGTGGCCACAATCACCGCCTTGCTCTTGAGCACGGCACCGCTTTCCAGCGTCACCTCGGCCAGCTGGCCGTTTTGTGCCGGCTTGAGCGCAGCAGCGCGTTGCAGGTTCATCACATCCACATCGTAGGATTTGACGTGTTGTTCCAGCGCCATCGCCAGCTTCGGCCCTTCGGTTTCCTGCACCGAGATGAAGTTTTCAATCGCCAGCGTATCCAGCACCTGGCCACCGAAACGCTCGGCCACCACACCGGTACGAATCCCTTTGCGCGCCGCATAGATGGCAGCAGCAGCGCCGGCCGGGCCACCGCCGACGATCAGCACGTCGAATGCTTCCTTGGCGGCAATCTTCTCTGCTTCACGTGCTACGGCACCGCTATCCAGCTTGGCGATGATTTCTTCCAGGCCCATGCGGCCACTGCCAAACTGTTCGCCATTCAGATAGATGGCCGGCACGCCCATGATCTGACGGTCGCTGACTTCCTGCTGGAACACGCCGCCATCAATCATCACGCTACGTACATTGGGGTTGAGCACCGCCATCAGGTTGACGGCCTGCACCACGTCCGGGCAGTTATGGCAGCTGAGCGAGACAAACACTTCAAACTGGTAGCTGCCTTGCAGGCCGCGAATCTGGGCGATGGTGTCCTCGTCCACCTTGGGCGGATGGCCACCGGTTTGCAGCAGGGCCAGCACCAGCGAGGTGAATTCGTGGCCCATCGGAATACCGGCAAACTCGATACGGCCCGCTTCACCGGGGCGGGCAATAGCAAAGGACGGACGACGCGCAGCCTGGCCATTGCTGTTCAGCGTTACCTTGGGCGACAGGCTGGCGATGTCTTGCAACAGGCTGAACATTTCCTGTGCCTTGGCGCTGTCATCCAGGCTGGCGACCAGTTCGATCGGCTGTTGCAGTTTTTCCAGATAGGCGGTCAGTTGGGTCTTGATGGTGGTGTCGAGCATGGGAAGTCCTCAGGCAATTGCACTGGCAAGCTCAGGGCTGCCAACAGCTTGCCACTGCAATCGGGTGGTAGGGGTGGGCAGCCAGGAGGTGGCTGCCCGGGAGTGCCGCACCGGGATGACGATGCGGCAGTCAAGATTGGCGTAGAACCTGTTCAGGGTCTCGCGAGCTAGAGCGAGACAAGGCGAAAACGACTGAGAAAGCGGAATTTACATGCAGTAAATGAGCATTTCGAAGGCGTTTTTAACGCAGTATCGCCCCATATTTAACCAGCGCAGCAGACCATGAATTGGTTCTTAGATCTTGCCAACCAGGTCCAGAGAAGGAGCCAGCGTAGCTTCGCCTTCTTTCCACTTGGCCGGGCATACTTCACCCGGGTGGCTGGCCACGTACTGGGCAGCCTTTACCTTGCGCAGCAGTTCGCTGGCGTCACGGCCGATGCCACCGGCGTTGATTTCGATGATCTGGATCTTGCCTTGCGGGTCGATCACGAAAGTACCGCGTTCGGCCAGGCCGGCTTCTTCAATCATCACGCCGAAGTTGCGGCTGATGATGCCGGTCGGGTCGCCAATCATCGGGTAGTTGATCTTGCCGATGGTTTCCGAGCTGTCGTGCCAGGCTTTGTGGGTGAAGTGGGTGTCGGTGGATACCGAGTAGATTTCCACGCCCAGCTTGGAGAATTCGGCGTAGTTGTCAGCCAGGTCGCCCAGTTCGGTCGGGCAGACGAAGGTGAAGTCAGCCGGGTAGAAGAATACGACGGACCACTTGCCTTTCAGGTCGGCATCGCTCACGTCGATGAACTTGCCATTGTGGAATGCGGTGGCCTTGAACGGTTTGACTTCGGTATTGATCAGCGATACGGACATGTTTTTCTCCAGTCGGTGAAATAAGAAAGTGCAGTGGTTGGCTGCGTTTGCATTTGATGGATGCATCTTAAGCAGGCCGTATCAATTGATCCACTTGATTGTTTAAATGTTAAAAATAGAATTTTCCTATCAACATGCAGACCAGGGCAAATCGGCCCTGGCGGTAGCGATACGGCCGGTCCAGCCAGCGGGAGGGTCAGGCACTGTAGCCTGCTCGCCACAGAAAAATAAGAAAAGCCGCCAGAAATGGCGGCTTTTTCCATGGCGGAACGCAGTTTATTCAGCTTTTGTTAAAAAAGCCTTGCAGCATGCCCAGACCCTGCGACAGCAGATCACCCCCCTGCGGCACCTGGCCATCCGGGGTCAGCTTGTCCACGGCCTGCGGCAGGTAATCCGCCAGGGCCTGGCTGAGCTGTTGCGGGTCCAGACCGAATTTGCCGGCCAGTGCCGCCACCTGCTCATTGCCCAGTACTTGCTGGATCTGCTCGGCCGACACCGGCAGGTTGCCGCCCGTCCCCACCCAGGACGACACCAGCTCACTCATGCCGCCGCTATTGAACTTCTCCACCAGTCCGGCCAGGCCGCCCTGCTGCTGCATCAGTTCGCTGACCGCACCGGCCACGCCACCACCTTCGCCGCCCAGCAAACCACCCAGTTGATCAAACAGGCTCATGCTCAGTCCTTTCGCATTAATTTGCTTTAAAATGTCTTCAGAAAACTTTACTTGCAAAATAGCATAGAAAAATCAGTACAATAGCGCATCAAACCCAAACCAATGACGGGCTGCTCTTCATCACAATGCGATTCATCACCGTTTTCCTGGCCTGGCTGGCCTGCTGTGCCAGCAATAGCGTACACGCCGATCTTTATGGTTTTGTGGACGAACAGGGCCAGGTTCACCTTGCCAACCGCCAGCTGGACGAGCGCTATCAGCTCTACCAGAAAAGCATGCTGCCTGCCGTCAGCAGCAATGCGGCACTGGATGACGCCACCACGCCCGGCCTGGGGGCGACCCTGAGCAGTGACAACCGCCTGCCAGCACCCGCCACACCCCGCACCGACGGCCTGAAAAGCGTCAATGCCCCGACCTACAACCCCAGGCTGGCCGCCCAGTACAAACATCTGATCGACCAGACCGCGCGTGAGTTCAAGCTGGATGCCAATCTGCTGCATTCCATCGTCACCGTCGAATCCGGCTACAACCCGCAGGCCCTGTCTCCCAAGGGTGCGGTGGGCCTGATGCAGGTGATTCCGGCCACCGGCGAACGCTTCGGCGTGACCGAACTGAGCGACCCCCGGCAAAACCTGCGGGCCGGGGCGCGCTATCTGCGCTTCCTGCTAAGCCAGTTCAACAATGATCTGCCGCTGGTGATAGCCGCCTACAATGCGGGCGAAGGGGCGGTGCAGAAGTATCGCAACACCATCCCGCCCTACGAGGAAACCCGCGACTATGTGGCCAAGGTGCTGGCTTCCTACCAAAAACGTGGTGGCCTTGCCTATCCGGATGGCCTGCGCACTGGTGCCGGCAAGCCCCGTGTCCGTGCAGTCATCCTGCCCGGTACCCTGTCCTCTTCAACAGCCTCTGCCCTGTAAAACTGCAGGGACAGACTGCTTCATGACATGACAAAGGCCTTCCTGCGAAGGCCTTTTTGCATGGTTGGCATCGATCACCACCGCCAGTGCGGCATTAGAGCTGGATACCCAGGATTTCCCCCAGCGGCTCGGCCAGATCGCGATAGTGCGCGCGATGGTCGAATACCCCCAGCAAGCCCGGATAGGCATCCGGCGCATGCAGAATCTGGTTGGCCTTGCGCGAGGACAGCTTGTGTATGCGCAGGATGCGGCCATCCCAATGCACCAGGCGGGCTTCTTCCGCGGTCAGCAAGACTTCCAGCGCCTGGTGGATGATTTCCACCAACACGACTTTGCTGCGGGTTCTGCTTTCGCCCGCAGGTGCAGCACTTCTGACTCCCTCGTCTTGCATAGTGTCTTTTTCTAAAACTATTATTGTTTAAAATGAATTAACTTCTCCTTAATCATAGGGCAGGTTTTGTGCAATCTCAATAGTTGATTAAAAGAAATTTAAACAACAACCACATAAGTTTTGATTCAATTTAAAAAAAAATGGCCAGCACTGGCTGACCATTTAAAATTACTGTGTTTTTTCTGCATCATGTCGCCAACAGCAGCGCCAGCGCGCGCAGGGAATGCCAGGGATCGCCGGCCGCCACGCCCTTGATCTGCTGATCAATGCGGGCACACTCCGACAAGGCCGCCATCAGCTTGCGCGGGCCGATTCGGCGCAGCGCCGGCTCGGCCAGCCGTTGCTTGTCACCCCACAGGCGCAATTCACGCGCCAGATCACGCAGCTGCCGCCCGTCTTTCAGGCCCTGGCGCAGGCGCAGCAGCATGCGTACATCCTCGGTGAAGGACCACAACACCAGCACCGGCGATTCGCCTTCGGCCAGCAGGCCCTCCAGCATGCGTTGCACGCGGGCGGCATCGCCGGACAGCCAGGACTCGGACAGATGGAACACATCGAAGCGCGCCACATTGGCCACCGCTTCGCGCAATTGCTCCAGCGTCAACTCGCCGGCCGGGTAGAGCAGGGCCAGTTTGTCGACTTCCTGGCGGGCAGCCAGCAGATTGCCTTCCACCCGGTCGGCAAAGAAAGTCAGCGCCTCGCCCGCGAGTTGCTGGTGCTGGCGTTTCATGCGACGGGCAATCCAGCCGCCCAGCTCATGCCGCCCCACCGGCTTGGCCTCCACCACCACGGCTGCTTTTTCCAGCGCGAGATACCACTTGGATTGCAGCTGTGCCTTTTCCAGTCGTGGCAGGGTGATCAGGGTGATGGTGTCTTGCGGCGGGTTGGCCGCCAGCTGTTGCAGGGCTTCGGCGCCCTCATTGCCCGGCTTGCCGCCGGGAATGCGGATTTCCAGCAGCTTGAGCGAGGCAAACAGCGAGACGCTGCTCATGGCATCACGCAGTTGCGACCAGTCGAAACCGGCTTCCACCGTCAGCACTTCGCGCTCCTGATAGCCTTGCGCACGCGCATGCGCGCGCAGGCTGTCGGCCGCCTCCAGCGCCAGCAGCGCCTCTTCACCATGAATCAGGTAGAGCGGCGCCAGCCCCTTGGCCAGCACCGTCTCCAGCGCATCAGGGCTTAGGCTGGGCATTGGCAGGCTTCAGGCTTTGCGGGCCAGTCGTGCCCATGGTGGCCGGGCGTTTGATATAGGCCAGCCGGCGGGCGACCTGGTCGGCCGCATCGCGGCGCATATCGGTCCACAGCAGGTTTTCTTCCTGCTCCTTGCCCAGCACATCGCTATCCGAATAATTCATGTAACGACGAACCGCTACCTGCATGTCCGGTTCGATGGGCGAACCACCGATCACCGTGCGTACCGTCGCGGTGTAGCTCAGCTGGTATTCATTGACCTTGCCGCCGCTGTTGATGGTGGAGACTTCCTTGGACTGGTTCTCGCTCAGCACGCTGACCACGGCTTCCGCCTGTTTGGGCGAGGACAGCACCACCAGCCTGTCATTACGCGACAGGGTTTCCCGCAACAAGGGCCCCAGCTGGGTACTGCCCTCTTCCACATAAACGCTGCTGAAGGGCAGCGGGCGGCTGCTTATCCCCAGGCCCTTGAGATGAAAACCGCAGGCGCTGAGCAAGAGTACGGCGCCAGTGAGCACCAGCCAGTGCAGGGTTCGGGTCATTCCTGTTTCTCCGTAAGGAAAAGCCGGATCAGCCCATCCCCTGTTCTGGGGAATCTGGTCCGAGCCGGCCCGGGTTTGTTGGCGGCCCCGGCATGCTCCGGGGCCGGTTTGCCATTAGACGACGATGTTCACCAGGCGGCCCGGCACCACGATGATCTTCTTGGCCGGTTTGCCTTCCATGAACTTCTGCACGTTTTCATGGGCCAGCGCGGCGGCTTCGATCACATCCTTGGCGGCATCGGCCGCCACGGTGATGCTGCCACGCAGCTTGCCGGCCACCTGCACCATCATTTCGATTTCGCTCTTTACCAGCGCGGCTTCGTCCACCTTGGGCCAGGCCTGGGCCAGCAGCTCGCTGCCCGGCTGCAATACCGACCAGATGGCGTCGGTGATGTGCGGCACGATGGGCGACAGCAGCAGGGTGACGCTTTCCAGCACTTCCTGAGCCACGGCACGGCCAGCGGCATCGCTGCGGTCGGTCTTGTCGTAGGTGTTGAGCAGTTCCATCACCGCGGCAATGGCAGTGTTGAATTGCTGGCGACGGCCATAGTCGTCGGCCACTTTCTGGATGGTGCTGTGCAGCTTGAAGCGCAGCTCCTTCTGGCTGGCATTCAGCTCGCCACCGGCATAAGCAGTCACCACGCCGGCGTCGGCATGTTCCTTGGCCAGTTTCCACAGGCGCTTGAGGAAGCGGAAGGCCCCTTCCACACCAGCGTCAGACCATTCCAGGCTCTGCTCCGGCGGAGCGGCAAACATCATGAACAGGCGCGCGGTATCGGCACCGTATTTCTCGATGAATTCCTGCGGGTCCACGCCGTTGTTCTTGGACTTGGACATTTTCTCCACGCCGCCCACCACTACCGGCAGGCCATCCACGCGATGGGTGGCGCCGGTGATCTTGCCCTTGGCGTCACGTTCCAGCACCACATCTTGCGGGGCAATCCAGTCCTTGCTGCCGTTGGGCAGCTCGCGGTAGAAGGTTTCGCAGATCACCATGCCCTGGGTCAGCAGGCTCTTGAACGGCTCGTCGCTGGATACCAGGCCTTCGTCACGCATCAGCTTGTGGAAGAAACGGGCGTACAGCAGGTGCAGGATGGCGTGTTCGATACCGCCCACGTATTGGTCCACTTGCAGCCAGTAGTCGGCTGCGGCCTTGTCCAGCATGGCGGTGTCGCACTTGGGCGAGGCATAACGGGCGTAGTACCAGCTGGATTCCACGAAGGTATCCATGGTGTCGGTTTCGCGCTTGGCGGCACCGCCACACTTGGGGCAGCTGGTTTCGTAGAATTCCGGCATCTTGGCCAGCGGCGAACCGGCGCCATCCGGAATCACGTTTTCCGGCAGTACCACCGGCAGGTCTTTTTCCGGCACCGGCACATCGCCGCAAGTCGGGCAATGGATGATGGGAATCGGGCAGCCCCAGTAGCGCTGGCGGGAAATACCCCAGTCGCGCAGGCGGTACTGGGTTTTCTTCTGACCGGCAGCCTTGGCTTCCAGATCGCCGACGATGGCATCAAAGGCTTCGCTGAAGGATTTGCCGTCGTACTTGCCGCTGTTGACGGTGCGTACGCTGTCGTCCTTGGCGGCATACCAGTCTTGCCACTGGGTGGCATCAAAAGCATGGTCACCGGCAACCGGGGCATACACTTGCAGCAGCGGCAGGCTGTATTTGTTGGCGAATTCGAAGTCGCGCTCGTCATGCGCCGGCACGGCCATTACCGCGCCTTCGCCATAGCCCCACAGCACGTAGTTGGCCACCCATACCGGCAGCTTGGCACCGGTGAGCGGATGGATGACGAACAGGCCGGTGTCCATGCCCTTCTTTTCCATCTTGGCCACGTCGGCCTCGGCCACGGAACCGGCCTTGCATTCGGCAATGAAAGCCTGCAGCGCCGGATTATTGGCCGCAGCCTGGGTGGCCAGCGGGTGTTCCGCCGCCACGGCAACGTAAGTTGCGCCCATCAGGGTGTCCGGACGGGTGGTGTACACCTTCAGCTGGCCGTCGTGACCGATGCTGTCCTGGTCGTAGGCAAATACCACGTCAGAACCGTGGCTCTTGCCAATCCAGTTTTTCTGCATGGTCTTGACCTGTTCCGGCCAGCCATCCAGCGTGTCCAGGCTGGTGAGCAGTTCGTCGGCGTACTGGGTGATGGCGAAGTAATACATCGGGATTTCGCGCTTTTCCACCACAGCACCGGAGCGCCAGCCACGGCCATCCACCACTTGTTCGTTGGCCAGTACGGTCTGGTCCACCGGGTCCCAGTTCACCACGCCGTTTTTCTTGTAGATCACGCCTTTTTCAAACAGGCGGGTAAACAGCCACTGCTCCCAGCGGTAGTAGTCGGGCTTGCAGGTGGCCAGCTCGCGCTCCCAGTCCAGGGCAAAGCCCAGGCTGTCCAGCTGCGTCTTCATGTATGCGATGTTGGCGTAGGTCCAGGCTGCCGGGGCGCCGCCGTTTTTCATGGCCGCGTTTTCAGCCGGCAGACCGAAGGCGTCCCAGCCCATCGGTTGCAGTACGTTAAAGCCTTGCAGGCGCTTGAAGCGGGCCAGCACGTCGGTAATGGTGTAGTTGCGCACATGGCCCATGTGCAGCTTGCCGGACGGATAGGGGAACATCGACAAGGCGTAGTACTTGGGGCGGCTGGCATCTTCAACTGCCTTGAAGGCGGCAGTGCGCTGCCATTTTTGTTGCGCTGCGGCTTCGACTTCGCGCGGGCTATAGATTTCTTGCATGGTGTTCTTTGTCTGGAATGGCTGGAAAACAAAAGGGCGGACTGCCCAAGTCCCCGCCAGGCAGGGCTGCTTGGGCAGTCCGTCGCAAATTCAATCGGCCCATTATAGCGGCCAGAGTGCCCTGCCGATAAGAGCCGCACAAAAACAAACGCTTGCCGCCAGCCTCCCCGGCATCAGGGGCAGAGACGACGGGTCCAGCCCGGTTTGGCCCGATAACAGGAAAAATCCTCGCGCACGGCGTGAATCTCCCAGCGTCCGTTACGGCGGCGCAGCTGCAATTGCTGGCGTATCGCCTTGACGCTGTCGTCTTGCAAGCCATCGCGAATCAGGGTGATGTCTGCCCGGTCGAATGCGGGGGCCGGGCTGTGCTGAATCAGCCGGAAAGACGGATAGTCGATCTGCCCCTGCTGCCCCAGCTGCTTCCGGACAAAGCGCAGGGCCAGTTCGGCCGGCAATTCGCCTGGCTGGCCGACGAAGGGAAGCCGCCCTGCATCGGTATAGGCCCAGGCCATGGGGGTGATGGACAGGCTGCACAAGAGCAGCAACAAGCGCAAAGAGGTTTTCATCTATTTACAGACTGCCACACGGCTGGCAGGTTCAGCTCAGGCGCAGCTTGAAGCTTTCCAGTGCCTGCATCAGCAGCTGCAAAATGCCGCCCTCCCACAGCGAGTGGCCGGCCATTTCCACCAGCTGGAAATCGGCCTCCGGCCAATGCGCCGCCAGTTCGCTGGCGGTGACCGGCGGGCACACCACATCGTAGCGGCCCTGTACGATGACAGCGGGAATATGGCGGATGCGGTCGATCTGCTGCAGCAATTGCGCCTCGGGCAGGAAAATGCGATGCACGAAGTAATGCGCCTCCAGCCGCGCCAGCGACAGCGCCACATATTCGCTGCTGGCACGCTCGATGGCGTCGGCATTCTGACGCAGGGCGACGCAGGCCCCTTCATAGCGGCCCCAGGCACGGCAGGCCGGCAAGTGCACTTGCGGGTCGGGATCGGTCAGCCGCCGGTAATAGGCTTGCAGCAAGTCCTGTCGTTCGGCAACAGGAATCGGCGCGACAAAGCGCTGCCATTCCTCGGGATAGAACTGGCGCATGCCGTGCATGAACCAGTCGATTTCACTTTGCCGTCCCAGAAAAATGCCACGCAGCACCAGACCCTGCACCCGCTGCGGATGCGCCTGGGCATAGGCCAGTGCCAGCGTGCTGCCCCAGGAGCCGCCAAACACCAGCCAGCGCTCTATGCCCAGATGCTCGCGCAGGCGTTCGATATCGGCAACCAGGTGCTGGGTGGTGTTGTCGCGCAATTCACCGCGCGGCACCGAACGGCCACTGCCACGCTGATCAAACAAGACCGCGCGATAAAACCAGGGGTCGAACAGCTGCCGGCTCATCGGCGCACAGCCATCGCCCGGCCCGCCATGCAGATACAGCACCGGCTGGCCATCCTGCCGGCCACATTGCTCCCAGTACATCTGGTGCAGGCCATCCAGCGGCAACATGCCGCTGGCGTAGGGCGTAATCGGGGGATAGAGCATCGGCGTCCTTGTCAGGTTGGCAGGCAGGATTCAGCACAGCTGGCTGGTGATGTAATCCCACTCCAGCGGGCTGACCGGGGTAATCGACAGCCGATTGCCACGCTTGAGTACCTGCATCTGTTCCAGCGGCGGATGCTGGCGCAGCAAGGCCGGCGTCAACAAGGCGGTCTTGCGCACGAAACGCACATCCACGCACTGCCAGCGCGGGGCTTCGGGCGTGGACCGGGCATCGAAATAGGGGCTGGCCGGATCAAACTGGCTGGAGTCGGCATGGGCGGTGCTGGCCACCACCGCCAGCCCGGCAATACCAGGCTCGGCACAGCTGGAGTGCCAGAACAGCACGCCATCACCCGGCTGCATCTCATCGCGCATGAAATTGCGCGCCTGATAATTGCGTACGCCGGTCCACTCGAAAGCGCGCTGCGGCGCGGCCATCAGGTGGTCAATGGACGTTTCGTCCGGCTCGGATTTCATCAGCCAATAGCGCATGGGCAATGTCTGTTAATCAATGGAAGGTTAACTTAACAATTTACGCCATCTTACAACTGTCTGGCTGGATTATGCTTGGCTCAAGATAAACATCAGGGCCAAACCGCCCTTGCAACCGGGAGTAACATCATGAAAAGCCTGTTGATCGGCATCCTGCTGACCAGTGCACTGAGCGCCTGTGTCGTTGTCCCGCCACGCGTGGCCTACCGCGGACCGGAGTTCCGGCCGGTGGAGGTGGTTCCCGTCTACGTCCCTGCTGAGCGTGGTTATCACCACTGGGAGCGTTGAGTCTCAGCCCCGCCCAGTACTTTAAATAGCAGGGCGGCCTGCTGCCAAGCGGTGCAAGCCCGACTCGGTCAGCAGATAGTCCAGTTGCACATCCCACGCTTCGCGCGGCACGGCAGCGACCCGCTGGCAATCGTAGGCAACTCCCACCAGCAGGGGCTTGCCGTATTGTGAATGCCGGCGGCGAAAGGCCAGGCTGCTGTCGTAAAAGCCGCCGCCCTGCCCCATGCGGTAGCCTTGCTCATCCACGGCCAGCAAGGGCAGCAACAGCACGTCCAGCCGCTCGGCCCGCAGGCAGGGGCCATCAAACTCCATGATCCCGTAGCGCGGATGGCGGTACCACTGCCCGGAGGCAGTCAACCGGGAAAACCACATGCGCCGGCCACGCGCCGGAATCTGCGGCAGCCAGACACTGGCACCGCGTTGCAAGGCGGTGCTGAGCAGGATTTCCACATCCAGCTCCGAACCCGCTGCCAGATAGCCGCCAATCCGCTTGCCCCGCCGCAACAAACGGCCAGCATGGCGCGCGACGGCACGCATGGCCTGCGCCCGATAGGCCGGGCTCAATGCCATGCGCTGGCGACGAATGCTCTTGCGCAGGCTGATCTTGTCGGTAGCAGCAGAAGTCGATGGGGTCATGGCGGCGCGATGAAAGCTGAAACAGCACAGAAATGAAAACGACCCGGAGCAAGATGCGCCGGGTCGTGAAGGGAGACCCCCGCGAGTGTCGTTTGGGCATAATTCGCTTGTACCCTGTTTCCAGGGAGGGTCACCTGCCAGTCACTTCGGGCGCGTCCGCAAGGGACGCGACACACCCGTGACTCACGCTGGCAACCAGAAGCGAACGCATTGGTACAAAGGAATTGTTTGCCGTCACGAACACCGCAGGGGATAAGCTGACCTGTAGTGTCCACCAGCCGGCCTGTTCAGAACAGGGCTTGCTGGCTTTCGCGAAGCGCCGTGTCGGCTGCCTCGCTCATATTGCGTATTTTACGCTGGAACGAGGCCATTTCCAAGCCCTCTCCCACTTTGGTACGCAACAAATCGTGGGCGATGTTCAGCGCCGCCATGATGGCGATCTTGTCGGCGTCCATCACCTTGCCATGCTGCTGGATCATGTCGATCTTGCCTTCCAGCAGCCTGACTGCTTCCAGCAGGGTTTCGCGCTCGTCGGCGGGTGAGCCTATGGTGAAGTGACGACCCAGCAATTCGATGTCCACCTGCACGATATCGCTCATTCTGCCTCCCCTGCGCCCTGCTCCGGTTCATCCGCCTTCGGCAGTCGCTCCACCAGTGCGGCCACGCGATTGCGGGTTTCGTTCACACGGAAATTCAGCTCGGCGTTTTCCTTGAGCGCTTCTGCCAGCGCCTGGGCAAAACGGCCGTTCTGGGTTTCCAGTTCCTTGATGCGGGCAATTAGTGCCTGCACGCGGGATTCGAGATATTCCAGTTCCTTGTCCATGGCGGCGAGGATAACGGTCGGCTAGTCCAGCGTCAAACCCAGACTACGCCGTGCTGTGTCCAGCGTGGCACACATGGCCAGTGCGCCATCCGGCAAGCGCGGGCCGGGAATGGTCAGCAGATCCTCGTCCACCACATAGCGCGTCGCTTTGGCCACGGCCGGCAAGGCCGGCCAGCGGTCCCACATGCGCAGGATATCGGCGCGGCCAGCCAGCATGACTTGTGGCTGGGCCGCGACAACCGCTTCCATGCTGACCTGCGGTGCCGCCTGGGCCAGACCACCGAATACATTGCGCCCGCCACACAGCTGCATGACCGAGCCCATGAAGCTGCGCTGGCTGACGGTAAAGATGGGCGCACTGCTGATCTGGTAGAACACGCTGACCGGGGTGCGGCGGGCATAGCGCTGGCGTAATTGCTGCAGACGCTGGCGATAGTGGCTGGCCGCGGCATCGGCTTGCGGCTGCGTTGAGGTCAATTGGCCCAGGCTGTGCATTTCGCTGGCAACATCATCCAGTTGCAGCGGATGGCTGATGAACACCGCCACCCCCAGCTGGCGCAAGCGTTCCAGCTCGCGCAGATTGCCCCCATCCTGCCAGGCCACCACCAGGTCGGGCCGCTGGCGCAGTACCGCTTCCAGGCTGATGCCGCTATAGCCGCCCACCCGGGGCAGCTGGCGTGCCGCTGGCGGGTAATTGCTATAGTCCACCGTGGCCACCAGCCGTGAGCCGGCACCGATGGCATACAGCATTTCGGTGGCATGGGGGGAGAGCGAGACAATGCGCTGGGCTGGACCGGGCAGCGTCAGCACTTTGCCACTGGCATCAGGCGCACTGACCGCCGCCTGGGCCAGGCCAGCACACAGCAGCAGCCACAAGGCAAAGCCACGCAGCCGCATCAGCCGCCCTTGAGTGCCAGCGGCAGACCGCAGGCCACCAGGGTGACACGCTGGCAGCGGGCGGCGATGTCCTGATTGAGCCGGCCCAGCAGATCGCCATAGCGGCGTGCCATGCTGCTCATCGGCATCACGCCCCAGCCGATTTCATTGGTCACCAGCAATAACTGGCCCTGCACGGCGGCAATGGCTTCCAGCAGCCATTGCCTTTCCTGCACAAAGTCCATTTCGTCGAACTGGTCGTCGCTGCGGAAAAAGCGCATCAGCCACATGCCCAGGCAATCCACCAGCAACAGACCATCTTCCTGATCATGGCCCAGCACCAGTTCGGCCAGGCCACGCTCGGCTTCCAGCACCTGCCAGTGTGCCGGTCGCTGCAGACGGTGCTGGCGCACCCGTTCGGCAAACTCCTCGTCGCGCACTTCGGCGGTGGCGATGTAAGTCACCGGGCCGCCATGCTGTACGGCCAGTTGCTCGGCGTAGCGGCTTTTGCCGGAGCGCGAACCGCCGCTGATCAGGTGGGTCATGCTGTGTGGTCCATCAAATCAAAGAGTAAAGCCGAATCTGGCGGCAGGCTGCACACCAGATTCGGCCATGGATATTGCGCTTGCTACCAGTTTAATCAGAAAGCATAGCGCAGGCTGGCCTGCATGTTGCGACCAGCTGCCGGATACAGGTAGGACGTGGTAGG
The DNA here is from genome assembly GCF_016429115.1 of Aquitalea sp. ASV15. Lineage (NCBI taxonomy): Bacteria > Pseudomonadati > Pseudomonadota > Betaproteobacteria > Neisseriales > Chromobacteriaceae > Aquitalea > Aquitalea sp. ASV15. Next base: position 114,244 of record NZ_JAELTZ010000004.1, read on the forward strand.
CGAAATGTAGGTCGCACTACCGGCGTAGCTGGCATAGCGCTTGCCCAGCAGGTTGTTGATAGCCAGCGCAGCCGAGATGTTCCTGGTGAAGTCATGGCTCAGCTTGGCGTTGACCACGGTGTAAGAAGGCAGTTCATACGGGAAGGTATTGGACTGGTCGTTGTCCATGCGCTGCTTTCCGACATACTGCACCACCACGCCGAGCTTGCTGGCACTGTTCACCTGCCAGCTCAGGCCAAGATTGGCCAGCCACTTGGGCACCATGGGAATGGTGTTGCCAGCCAGGCCGCTGCCTTGCCGGAAGGTGGCTTCAGTCCAGCTGAGGTTGCCATTCAATTCCCATTGCGGGCTCAGACGCCAACGTCCTTCCAGCTCCAGCCCCTGATGGCGGGTGGGTGCCAGGTTGGCATTGGCACCATTGCCGTTGTCTGCAAACGGATTGTAGGCAATTTCATTGGTCAGGTCGCTGCGAAACAGCGCCGCCTTGGCACTGGCCTGCTCGGTTTTCCATTCCACCCCGACTTCGGCATCATGGGATTGCTGCGGCAGCAAAACGGTACCGCCGGTGAAGGTAGCTTCATCTGCATTGGCCAGGCGGAAGCTCTGCCCCCAGTGTCCATAAACCGACCAGCTGGAAGACAGATCCTGCTTCAGTCCCAGCAGCCAGGAATGCAGGTTGGTATCCAGTGCCGGAACGCTGCTACCCGACTGCCTGATGATATCGTTCACCTCCTGCTGGCGCGCCCCCAGGGTCAGGGCGCCACCGGTCCACGGCTGGAACAAGCTATCGACAAACAAGCCCTGATGACGCTGAGTGGTGCTGTAGTTGGAATAACCTTGCACATTTGCCGTGCTGTTCAGCCAGTCCGTGCCCAGCGTCACATTGTTCTGGCCAAAAGGCAGTTTGTAACGCAGGCTGGCATTGTTTTCACTCAGCCAGCGCTGGTCGGTACTGGTAGTGGAAACGCTAAAGGTATTCTTGCTGCGGTGAGAAAGATCACCATACAGCGTACCGGGGCCGACATCCTGGCTGAACGATGCTCCGGCGGTGGAACTGCTGGCCTCCATATAGTTGTTGGGGGTAGACGTAGCGGTAGGATTGCTTGCCAACGGATTCGTGCCACTGGCAGGGTCGGCATTCAGGGCGCCGGGCAAACGCAGGCCTTGCGAGCTGGTATTGGCAAACAACTTGATGTCACCGCCATCGTGCTTGAAAGTCAGCGTCAGGCCACCGGTATCATTGCGCTCCTGATTGTTCTGACGGTAATTGTCAGTTTTCATCGAATGCAGATAGCCATCCAGCGCCAGGCCATTGGCACCGACATGCAGGTCCGCGTCCAGCTGACGCAGATCGTAACTGCCACCGGTCACACTGATGCTGCCGCTGGTGCCATTGGCCACACCGGACTTGGTGATGATATTGATCACGCCACCAGTGGCACCGCTACCATAGGCCACGCTGCCAATACCACGTACCACTTCGATACGTTCAATATTGCTCAGCGCCACACCACTGAGATCGGGCGCTGACAGATCATTGGTATTCTGCCGTACACCGTCCACCAGAATCAGCGTATTACTGATGCCGGTCATGCCGAAGCCTCGCATATCCACGGCCGCTGCGCTGGACGAACCACTGCTGTTGAATACATGGATGCCAGCCAGTTGCGAAAGGACATCCTGCACCGTCGTTGCGGCACTGCCGGCAATCTGTTTGGCAGTGACCACGGTGACATTGGCAGGCAGATTGGCCACGGCTTCGGGTACGCGGCTGGCCGTCACCACCACTTCCTCACCCTGGAATTGCGGCAGATTATCGGCCAAGGCCAGACTGGTCCAGCACATGGACAGCAGCATGGCGAGTTGTTGGGGTTTGAACATGAAACACACACTCCTGGAACAAGGATCCGGCCGGGCCAACGCTGCCACAGCCACAAGAAGTGCGAAGAGGATGGCTTGCGCCATGAGAATGGATGACATCGGAGCAAGCTGGTGGGCCTGCCTGCTGTTCGCCAGATCGCCTCCCCGCGATATACAGCGACCGCCTGCCGTGGGCGGGCGATACCAGACAGGCCGGTCTCCGGGCTGGGTCTTGCGCTGTCGCGCCTTCCCGTTGCACATGGCAACAGTGGCAATGGCGACAACTGGGCCGGTATCCACCAGCCAGACCTTACCGTTGCGGGGGCAGCGCCGGTCTTGCACCGGCTTCCCGTTTCATCCGGGCGGCAAAGCCCGGACACCTGTCCGGCGGCGATTATACGGCAAATTGCGGTGAAACCGCGGTGATTTGGTACGAACAGTCTTGATATGCAACAAGCAATGCCAATGCCATGGCGGCATTCAGCTTGCCGCGCTGCCCCCCATGACTTAGAGTCCCGCACTAGTCCATGCCAACCCAGAGAACACCGCATCATGACCCAGTCCATCGCCCTGCCCGCCCACGCTTCTTATCAGGCTGCCCTGCAGCGCCAGAACTCGCTGACCAAGCCGGCCGGCAGCCTGGGCGTGCTGGAGACGGTGGCCTGCCGCTTTGCCGCCTGGCAGGGGCAGACCATTCCAGCCGCGCTGACGCCGGCCATTACCGTGTTTGCCGGCGACCACGGCGTGACTGCCGAAGGCGTATCGGCCTATCCATCCATCGTGACCGGCGAAATGGTGAAGAACTTCGCCGCCGGCGGTGCCGCCATCTGCGTATTGGCCCGTGCCATTGCCGCCCGGCTGGAAGTGGTGGATGTGGGCGTGCTGGGTCAGCTACCGGAACTGCCCATCGTGCACGCCAAGGTAGCCGCCGGCACCGCCAACCTGGCAGTGGAAGCCGCCATGACTGCAGAACAGTGTGCTGCCGCGCTGGAAGTCGGCCGCGCCGCCGCGCGCCGCGCCATCGAACAGGGGGCCAATCTGCTGATCGCCGGTGACATGGGCATTGGCAATACCACCCCTTCGGCGGCCTTGATCTGCCGCCTGGCCAATCTTGAGGTTGAGCTGGTGGTCGGTCGTGGCACCGGCATCGACGACGCCGGACTGGCCAACAAGCGCCGCGTGGTGGCACAGGCGCTGCAGCGCCTGCAAGGACAGTCGTTGAGCGGCACACAGGTACTGGCCGAACTGGGCGGGCTGGAAATCGCCGCCATGGCCGGCTTCTATCTGGAAGGGGCCGCACAGGGCGTGCCGGCCCTGGTGGATGGCTTCATTGCCAGCGCAGCCGCCCTGGCCGCCCGTGCCATCGACCCCGCCGTGGCCGCCTGGCTGCTGGCCAGCCATCGCTCGGAAGAAACCGGTCACCGTCTGGCGCTGCAAGCCCTGGGGCTGGAGCCGCTGGTGGAGCTGGGTATGCGACTGGGCGAAGGCTCGGGCGCAGCCACTTGCGTACCGCTGTTGCAACTGGCCATCAAGCTGCACGCCGAAATGGCCACTTTTGCCCAGGCCGGTGTCACCGAGAAAGACTGAGGCATGAACCCCTACACCCTGACCTTGCTGCGTCATGGCGAGATCGACCACGCTGGCCGGCTGATCGGCCGTACCGACCTGCCGCTGAATGAGCTGGGCTGCGAACAGATGAGCCGCAGCTGGCAGCGGCTGAACCAGCTGGCACCGGTCACCAGCATGGCCACCTCGCCGCTGCAGCGCTGCCGCGAGTTTGCCGTGCATCAGGCCTTGCACGGTTCGCTGCCGCTGAAGGTGGACGAACGCTTTGCCGAATTCGACTTTGGCGACTGGGACGGCATGTCGCGCGCCATCCTGTCCGGCCAGCATCCGGACTGGGGCAGCCGTGTCGCCGCTGGTGAGCTGATTCCGCCCGGTGGAGAAAGCTATGAAATCTTCCGCACCCGGGTACTGAGCGGCTTTAGCGAATGGATTCAGAGCGCCCGCGGCAGCCACCGGGTACTGGTCTGCCATGGCGGGGTGATTACCGCCCTGCTGGCCGAGCTGCTGGGGACCGAGTTTGCCGTGGCCAAGCTGATGACGGTGCAACGTGGCGGCTTTGCCCAGCTGTCGATTCTGGAAGGCCACCCGGCCTACCTGATGCATCTGGAAAGCCCCGGCGAAGCATGAGCCAGCCGCCCACCGCCCCGCTGCCGCCGGCACGCTGGTGGCAATCGCTGATTCTGGCCATCCAGTTTCTCACCCGCCTGCCCACGCCGCAGCTGCGCAGCTTCCACCCGGAATGGCTGGCGGCCAGTGCGCGCTGGTTTGCGCCGGTCGGCCTGTTGCTGGGCAGCCTGCTGTGGCTGACGGTGTGGCTGGGCGCTCAATACGACCCCTGGCTGGCGGCGCTGCTTGGCCTGTTGCTGTGGATAGGCATCACCGGCGGCCTGCATCTGGATGGACTGGCCGACCTGACTGATGCCATGGGGGCCGCCCATCGCTCGCGCGAACGTTTTTTCGAGGTTTTGAAAGACCCGCATGTCGGCAGCTTTGGCGTGATTGCGCTGATTTGCGCCATCGTCAGCAAACTGGTGTTGCTGATGCTGCTGGCCAGACAGCCCAGGCTGCTGGCCGGGCTGCTGTTGTTGCCGGCCTGGGCGCGGCTGTTTGCGCTGTACTGGTCGGCCACGCTGCCGGCACTGGCGCCCGGCAGTGGCGAACGCTTTGCCTGGCAGCCGCAATGGCGGGTACAGGCCATCGGCCTGCTGGCCTTGCTGGGTCTGTCGCTATGGCTGGCCCCGGCACTGCTATTGGCACCGCTGGCCGCGCTGCTGTGGCGCGGCTGGCTCAAACGCAAGCTGGGCGGCATGACCGGCGACTGCCTGGGCGCGGGCATCGAGGTGTGTGAAATCCTGCTGCTGGGCGTGTTGCTATTGCCGGTACATCTGCTGGGAGCGTAGTAAAAGTCCTGTCATCCTGCCGTCACGGTGTGGTGATGTCAGCGCCGGATACTGCCAGCATCCACAATCAGGGAGCGGCGCGCATGCAACTGGAGATCTCGCACGACCCGGCACGGCTGGACCGCGCCATGATCCTGCAATTCCTCACCACCCAGGCACACTGGGCCAGCGGCATCGATGCCGCGCTGCTGGAACGTGCCATCCAGCATTCGCTGATCATTGCCGCCTATCACCAGCAGCAGCAGATCGGTTTTGCCCGGGTGATTACCGATTACGCCAGTTTTGCCTATCTGTCCGATGTGTTCGTGCTGCCCGACTGGCGCGGTCAAGGCGTGGGACAGGCGATGATCCGCACCGCGCAGGACCACCCGCAATTGCAGCAATTACGCCGTTTCCTGCTGGTTTCACGTGATGCAGGCGGCTTTTACCGCCAGCTGGGCTTTACGCCCTTGCAGCATGGTGAACGCTATATGGAATGGCAGCGCGGTGCAGCAGAAGGGCGCTGGCTGCGTGGCCACCGCGCCCAGCCCAAGGCAGACCAGGCGGCCTGATCAGGGCAGCAGGTCAGGCCGCGCACCCGGATGCTGCTTGACCACACGCCATGGCAACTCGCTCCACCCCGGGTATTCACAAGCACGCGCCACGCGGGCAAAAGACGGCCCCAGCGTCAGCCCCTGGGGGGTGGCATACCAACTGACAAACTGCCACACCTGCGGGTCGCTGTAATCGCACTCGTATTCCTTGCCCGGCTTGGCTTGTGCCGGATACAGGCGCGTCATGGTGTTCACCAGCCACGGTGCCAGCACGCTTTCTTCATACTGGTAGTCGGCCCGCTCGCCACTGGCCTTGCGCGTAAGTTGCGGCTTGCCCTTCCCCACCCACAGCAAATCTTCCAGTTGCAGCGGCTTGCCGCTGGCCACCTCCAGCGTCAGCGGATTATCGGCAAAATCAGGATGCGCGCCACCACAGTAGTAGCTGGTGAAAATGCTCAGGCTCAGCAGTTTGCTACCCAGCAGGTGCGGCGTCACCGTTTGTTCGAAGTCGGCACCGGCAGTCCGTGCACCACCCAGCTGGCAGTCAAAATAACTGGCCACTTCCTGCCACTGCCGCTCGGCCAGCAACTGGTTGATGCGCTGCAGGCTGGCCTGTGGATAACCATCCAGCACGCGGAACAGGCGGATCTTGCTGACCGGCTCGTCCCACCATTGCAGGGTATGACCCTGCACCCGCTCACGCTTGCCTGCCTTGAGCGGCAAGTCCACCATGCGGACGTAGTCGTAGCCGGAACGCTGGCGCACCGGATTGAGCGCGCTATCGCTACTGGCCGGCCACTGCACCTGGGGATAGGCATTCAGGCTGACCGGCACCGGCCTGGCAGCCTTGGTCCCATGCCACTCCCCCACCCAGCCACCGTTTTGCGGGCGCAGGGTAATGTCATTGCGCTGTTCGTCGTATTGCAGGTTTTCACCCAGTTGCAGGCTGCCATCGGCCTGCTGCTTGCCGGTGAGGGCGATATCGCGGTGATGCTTGCGATAGAAATAGCGCCCCTCCACTGCACCGTCCTTGGCAATGTCCAGCTCCATCACCACGGCGGCCTTGCCGATCTGCCCCTGCAACAGCAGCGGGGTGGCCTGCGCCGCCAGGCTCAGCATCAACACCAGCCATCCCGCCAGTCCTGGCAACATTACGCCAGCATAGGTATTTGCGATGAAAGAGCCATACCGGCGCTGACGGCGGATGGCGCCATCGCCCTTGATGCTATCGGTCACAGACTTTCCCCCTGTAGAGAGTACGCCAACACAACCACGCCCCATTCCATGACAATGGACTGGCGCTTAGAATGAGTGGGAGACTGACGATTACCATCCATCTTGCACAGCCGACGGCTTGAGGCTGCCGCAGCTTCTGGCGCGGAACCGGCAGTGTGCCGCGCGCCGTGCTGCAGTTCAAGCCTGCCGCCAGACAGGCATGGCACAACCTTCACCGATGCCACAAAGGGGCCATCATGACTTCCTCGTCGCAAGACTACACGCTGGCCATGGAGCCGGTACGCATCGGCCAGCCAGCCCCACCGCAGGCACCCCAGCGTGACGGACTGGGCTTCAGCTTCAGCGGCAGCGCTGCGGCCTATTTCCGCATCTGGATCGTCAACCTGCTGCTGTCCATCCTCACCCTTGGCATTTATTCGGCCTGGGGCAAGGTGCGCAGCCACAAATACCTGTACGGCCACAGCCGCTTTGCCGGTGCCGGCTTCGGCTATCACGGCAAGCCGCTGGCCATTCTCAAGGGCCGGGCACTGATTTTCCTGGTGCTACTGCTGCTGGCCGTGACACAGAAATACTCGCCGGGCCTGCATGCCCTGCTCTATCTGCTGCTATTGCCGGCCCTGCCCTGGGTGGTGGTGATGGCCATGCGCTTTCGCCTGCGCAATACCAGCTGGCGGCAGATGCGCTTCAACTTCCGCGCCAGCACCATGGATGCGGTCGGCCCCTTCATCATGGGGCTGATCATCACCGTGCTGACGCTGGGCATCGGCTATCCCTATGCCCGCCACATGCAGCAACGCTTTCTGGTCAACAATGCCTGGTTTGGCAATGCCCGCTTTGAAATGCTTCAATGCGCCGGCGACTATTACCGGGTCTATTTCCGTGCGAGCGTGCTGGGCTTGCTGATGCTGCTGTTGTTCGGCTTTATCGGCGGCCTGTATTCCTCCATCATCGGCCACCTGTTTAACCAGCGGCTGAGTGTCTTTGGCCTGCTGGCCCTGGCTATTCTGGCCTACCTGATGTTGTTGCTGATGTGGATGTCCATCGGCCAGGTGGTGCGCGACGGGCTGGCCAACGTGATGTGGAACCATATCCTGCTGGAGAGCAATGGCCGGCTGCACCGCTTTGAAAGCAGCATGACGCTGCGCGGCCTGATGAATCTGCATGCCAGCAACGCCCTGCTGACCATGCTGACGCTGGGCCTGTATTACCCCTTTGCCAAATTGCGCGCACTGCGCTACAGATTAGAGCATCTGAAGATGTTTCCCGATGACGACCTTGATGCCATCCGTGCCCGGCCACAATCCTCGCGCAGTGCGCTGGGCGATGCCGCCGCCGATGGCTTTGAACTGGATCTGGGCCTATGAGTCTGCCGGGCAATTATATGGATGGCCGCAGCCCCGCCAGCCGGGCGGTGATGCTGCAGCGCGATGCCCACCACCTGGTGTTTACCGATGGCGTGCACACCCACCGCTATCTGGCACGCGAGGTGGCGTTTGAAGCCGGCCTGCCCGGCCTGCCCGACAAGCTGCAATTGCCCGATGGCGGCGTGATCGAAGTGGCCAGCGAATACCGCTGCCGCCACCTGAGCGGTGGCCTGCCACTGGGGGTGCGCCTGCTGGAGTGGCTGCACAGCGGCTGGCAGGTGCTGGCCGTGCTGGCGCTGCTCACCGTCATCGCCGTCTGGTGCGGCTATCGCTACGGCCTGCCCTGGCTGGCCGATGAGGCAGCCCGGCGTACCCCCATCGCCCTTGAAGAACAAATGGCTGCGCCCACCATCAGCCTGCTGGAAAAAACCAACAGCATCCGCCCTTCGCAGCTGTCACAGGCCAGACAAAATGCCTTGCAGGCCCTGCTGCTGCAGGCCGTGCCCAAGAACAGCCGCTATCACTATCAGCTGCGGGTGGTGGATTCACGCGATATCGGCGCCAATGCCTTTGCCCTGCCCGCCGGCCAGGTCATCCTGACCGACCAGCTGGTCAAGGTGGCCAAAAACGATGAAGAGATCTTTGCCGTACTGGCGCATGAGGTAGGCCATGTGGAGGGGCGGCACGGGCTGCGTGGCCTGATCCAATATGGTGGCCTGTCGCTGGCCGTGACACTGTTCAGCGGCGATACCACGCCAGTGCTGGCGGTGGCCCCCATCATGCTGGCCGACATGAAGTACTCGCGCGATTTCGAGCGCGATGCCGACCGCTACGCCTTCCGCGCACTGGCTGCCCGTGGCAGCTCTCCCTGCGTGCTTGGCCAGTTCCTCACCCGGCTGGGCGGCGCAGATGGCGCGGCCACCTCCTTGCTGGCCAGCCACCCCGGCAGCGAGGAACGCAGCCACCCCGATGGCCAGCAATGTCCTGCCTGACACGCTTGCCGTGTCAGGCGCGCCCGCGCCTCAGTCCTGTGGCCCGACCCCCTGCTCCTGATGCTGCAACCACCAGCGCCAGCGCAGGCGCACGTCGTACCATACCGGCCGCAGCCCCAGCACGAACAGCAGCAGCGCCAGCGGCAGGGTAAAGGCATAACCCAGATGCTTGAAACCCAGCGCCCCCACCACCCCGCCCAGGAAAAAGGCTGACAGAATCATGCCGTACACCCACAGGCGGCTGCGGTTGGACTTGATGTCCTTGATCTTGGGGCTGTGCAGGTGGTTGTAATAACTCATCTTGGCCAGCTCGATGCCGATATCGGTGGCAATGCCGGTCATGTGGGTGGAGCGCAGCAGGCCGCCGGACAGCTTGGTGACGATGGTGTTGTGCATGCCCATGATGAAGCACAGCAACATCACGGTTGGCGGGGTAAACAAACCCTTGTGACTGGCCAGCCCGGCACCCAGCAGGCCAAACAGCAGCAGCAGGCCGGCTTCTTCCATCATCGACACCCCGTAGCCGCCACGCAGGCGCTGGCGCCTGGCCCACAAGATCAGCCAGGTGGAGTGCATGGCGCCGCCAATAAAGCACAGCAACATGATCAGCATGGACAGCGACAGGCGGATTTCTCCCAGCGCCAGGTCATCGGCCATGCCGGAAACAATGCCGGAAACATGCGAGGTGTAGCGGTGCACCGCCAGAAAACCACCGGCATTGAGCGCACCGGCAATAAAGGCCATGGAGCCGCCCAGCTGGCGCAGCACGCGGTCATTGAACGCGCCGCGATCCAGCAGGCGGGTGATATTGCTTGAACGTCGGGACATAGCAGACCATGAAAAAACGGCAAGGCGGGATATCCCCGCATTGCCGTTCATCATCCATCCTTGGCCAGCCTGCTGACAAGCGCCGGCCCGGTTTCATTTGCTGCAACGCAATAATCAGCGACAGCTTTGCAGCGGAATCCCCGGCGTCAGCCGTTTTTGCAACGCCTGCAGGCGTTCGGCCTGCGCCGGCTCCAACGCCTTGAAACTGAGCATGGTGGCAGCACCCTTCTGCCCCTTCTGCTCGGCCAGCGCCTTGTCAAAACCGGCGGCCTTGAGTCTGGCCAGCATGGCCTTGGCCGCGGCTTCCTGCCCGAACAGACCGAGCGAGACACTGCCCTTGAACGGGTCGTTATGCACGATGTAGTTGTCGAAGCCCTTGTCCTTCAGCTCGGCTGACAGGGTCTGGGTTTCGGCCTGCGTGGCCAGTGGCGGGTGATAAACCCAGAACTTGCCCGTGCCCTTGACCTCGCCTTTGGCGGTTTCCGTCATTTGCTCGGCCTTCAGCTTGAGGCTGGGCAGCCCCCCCTTGACCCGCGCCAGCAACTTGGCATCCAGCGTGCCCCAGTCGTAGCAGGCCAGCGCCTTGGCCGGCTCCGGCTTGGCCGCTTCGGCTTTCGCTTTGTCCGCCGGCTTGTCGGCTGCTTTGGCTTCCACCACTTTTTTCACTTCAGCCTTGGCTTCCGGCTTGGAGGCTTCCGCTTTCGCCTTGGCCGCTTCCGGTTTGCTGCTGGCCGGTTGTGAGGCAGCCTTGCCCAGATCACCCGGCTGCAGGGTCTCGGTTTGCGGCATGGAGGCCACCAGCTTGAGTGGGGCGCTGGCATCGCTGACCGGAGCAGAAGCCGGCTGCCAGTCGGGCGGCAGCAACTTGACCTGCTCCGGGCTGATTTCCTGGGCGTGCACGTCTGCCGGTGGCCGTTGCTTGAACGAGCCATAGCCGGCTACCGCCAGATTGAGCACCACAATCAGTACCAGAAACCACTTCATGATTCGCACGCCACTCTCAAGAGTCCCATCAGCACCAGATTATCCACGATACGCGGCGGCACGGCGAGTTGCGCGGCGATGACCGCGGCATCGCCGCCCGTCAGCAAGACTGGCGGCAGGCCACGGCCGGTATGTGCGGCCAACTGCCGGCCCATGCGCTCGATGGCACCACACTGGGCCGCCAGCACACCACTGGCCAAGGCATCGGCCGTGCCTTGCGGAAAGGCTTGCACCTGTCCCGCCAGGCGATCCAGCTGCGCCGTGCCCTGGGCCAGGCTGCGCAGCATCAGTTGTTGCCCGGGCAGTATCATGCCGCCCAGATAATCGCCCTCGGCGGTCAGCGCTTCCACTGTCAGCGCCGTGCCGGCACAGGCCACCACCACATCACCCGGGCACAGGCTACGCGCCGCCAGTACCGCCAGCCAGCGGTCGGCGCCCTGTTCGGCCGGATTGCGGTAGTGATTGCGCACATCGGCAAAAGCGGCAGTGGCACGCACCCACTGCACCACACAGGGTGCGGCTTGTGCGATGGCCTCGGCCACTTCGGGGCGGGCCACGCTGGCAGCATGGACGGTGCGAATCGGCCAGGCAGCCCATTGCGCGGCCAAGCCGGCAATGGCGTCATGTGCGACGGCGCCTTGCGCCAGCCAGCCGCGGCCATCATGCACGCCCCATTTCAGCCGGCTGTTGCCGGCATCCAGCAACAGCTTCATGTACGACTCCGCAGGCTGACTTCACCGGCGTGAAAGATGCGCAGGCTGCCATCGGCGGTTTCCACTTGCAAGGCACCGTTTTCCGCCACACCGCGGGCTATGCCATCCACTGGCTCGCCATGGGAAAAGCTCAGCCGCACCGGAGAGTTTTCATGGCTGGAGCAGCGCATCCAGTCATCACGGAATGCGGCAAATCCTTCGCGATTGAAGGTATCCAGCACGATGGCCAGCTCGCTGAGCAGCGCCGCCAGCAACTGGTTGCGCCCCAGCCGGATGCCGGCCTCGGCCAGCGAGGCCACCGGCTGGTCCACTTCACCGGGGCTGTCCAGATTCAGACCGATACCGATCACCACCGCCGCCGGCCCCAGTGCGTCGCCGGATAGCTCGATCAGGATGCCGGCCAGCTTGCGGCCATTGAGCAGCACATCATTCGGCCATTTGAGCTGTACCGGCACCGCCAGCTGATGCAGGGCACGCGCCAGCGCCAGCCCCACAGCCAGTGACAGGCCGGCCAGCTCCGCCAGGCCGCGATCAAAGCGCCACAGCAGGGAAAAGGTCAGGCCGGCCCCCAGCCGGGTCTGCCAGCGGCGACCCAGGCGACCGCGCCCGGCCGTCTGCATCTCGGCCGCCAGCACCAGGCCGTGCAGGCCACCACTGGCAGCACGCGCCATCAGCTGGCTGTTGGTGGAGTCGGTCCGTTCCGCCACCGCCAGGGTGAATGTTTCTGCTGCCGGCGTGGTGAGTGCCTCGCGCACACGTGCCACATCCAGCCACTCGAAAGGCTCGGCCAGCTTGTAGCCCTGGCCGCGTACGCTGAAGACCATCAGGCCGAATTCCTGCTCGATGGCATGCACCGCCTGCCAGATCAACGTGCGCGAACAGCCCAGCTCGCGCGCGATGTCGGCGCCGGAGTGGAAGCGGCCATCACTGAGCTGGCGCAGTACGGCAAAAGCATGTTCGCTCACTGCTGATCCTCGGCCGCACGGATCTTGTTGATGGTTTGCGTGGTGGAAGTGGCAAACAGGAAGGGAATGGAATGCACCTGGCCGCCACGGGCCAGGGTTTCGGCGCTGCCGACGATCTTGTCCACCGCCCAGTCACCACCCTTGACCAGCACATCCGGCTGCACCAGTTCAATCAGATCCGCCGGGGTGTCACTGTCAAACCAGGTCACCAGGCTGACACTTTCCAGCGCAGCCAGCACGGCGGCACGGTTCAGCTCATTATTGATCGGGCGATCATCGCCCTTGCCCAGGCGCTTGACCGAGGCATCGGTATTCAGGCCCAGCACCAGGCTGGCACCCAAGGCGCGTGCTTGCGCCAGGTAGGTGACATGGCCGCGATGCAGAATGTCGAAACAGCCATTGGTGAACACGATGGGTCGCGGCAACGCCGCCAGCCGCGCCGCCAGAGCCTCGGGCGCGCAGATCTTGTCTTCAAATGCGGGGGTGGGGTAGGACATGGATTTCCTTGTGACAGCCATACTGCCCCGCCAGAGCGGGATAAGCCGCCAAGCATATCATTACGGGATACTCACGCCCAAACCACACTGGCTTAACGCCAGCAATCCGCCACAGAACCACTTGCTGCCGTCTTGGTTCCCAGATTATCCAGCGTCAGGGTGCCGCAGTTGTCATTCTGATAGGTGGTGCTATTGCTGGCGGTGATGGTAAAAGTCGAAGAAGCTGCCACCGTGGAAATGGTATAGGCAGTCGCGCCATTCGATGTGGTCACGGTCGTCGCAGACTGGCTGGCGTTATAGCTGTTGTTCATGGTGAACCAGCGCTCCTGCTCCTGCGCCATCTGCACCATGGTGGCCTCGGCTTGTCCACGGCGTCCACGCATGACATAGCTGCTATACGAGGGGTAAGCAATGGCGGCCAGAATGCCGATAATCGCCACCGTGATCAACATCTCGATCAAGGTAAAGCCACCCACAATACGTCTGTTATGCATGTTTGCTCCACTACCAGGTTTGTACGATTTCACGCCAGGCCAGGCGGCCAACACTGCCCGTTGCCTTGTTCACCGCCTTGCATACGCCCATGCCGGATGAGCCTGCCTCACACACCCACTGGTTACCGTTCTGATCAATCAAAGTCAGCGCCTTGCCACTGCTCACACCGCTGGAATTGGTCGGTGAATAGCGGGAAGCCACCTGATCTGAGCCGTTGACCACTCCATCGCCATTGGTGTCATACACCGGATAGCTGGTCATTGCACCATTGAAAATACCGACATCGGTCAACCAGGTGGTACCCCCGTTGGTACAACCAGAGGTATCCGGAATCAGGCTGGTAAAACGCACGGTCTGCCTGTTACGCAACACTGGAGAAGCAATCACCCGCTCATTGGCGGTCAAGGGCATATACCAGCCATTACCGCCACTGGCCACCGAATTAGTACTGGAGGTGAAATAACTGCCACCGGAGGTTCCGGACACCTGTGTACCAATACTTTGCCCCACCAACGTACCGGTAATCGGATTGCCAATATTGCTGCCACTATCATGCAGACCATACAAGGCCTGCGTGGACATGGTACGGTCATTGTCAGAGAGGAAGATACCAGTACCAAATAGTACCCAATATCCCGAAGTGGGATCTCGCGTCACGACTGGAGCCGCCGTAATCGGCTGACGGCTTCCCAAGGTGGAGTTACCACCAGACACTGTCACACCATATGCCGTAAACAGGGGGGCGCAATTACTGGAGCAGGTGGAGTTCAGGTTACCGCCACCACCAGACAATTTCCAGTTACTACTTACTGCAGAGTTAAGATTGAATTTCCACATATTGCCATTGATATCGCCGGCATAAACAAAATCCACCATGCCATCACCATTGATATCCACTGATGCCGGACTACCCATTGCATTCGGAGTAATGGTCTGACCACTCTGATTCGCCACATCAATACGGAAATAGTTTGTCCCCAGCGTCCATGGCTGGCCAGCCTTCTTGTCCAGATAAAGAATATAAAGCGAGGCAATGGCGCCTGAGCCACCATTATTATATCCATTACCGAAAATCACTGCCGGGCGACCATTTTGCAATTTGACTATTTGCGGAGTACCTATCGTCAATCCCAGATTGGCATCATCGCTGCTGGTAAACTCCCACAGCACACTGGACGCGGTCATTGCATCCGGCCGGGTTACATCAAGAGCATAAACGCTATTGCCACCCGCACCGGTTGTTCCCACCAGCACTGTATGTGTTTCCGGGGTAGTTAACAGATTGCCGGTAGAGGGAGAATAAGTAAAACAGACATCACGTACATTAGGTGTTCCATCGTTATAATAGTAATTATGCGAATACGATGGTGAAGTCAGCGTAGGCAAATTTGCATAGATCGCAGCAGGCAAATAGGCAAAGCGCTCGGTACCTGTCATATCGAAGCCATGCAGAAATCCATCATTGGCTGCTACATAAACCATGTTGGGCCGCGCCATGATGGCAGCTCGATCAGTAGCCTGGCTACTACTATTAGCTGCATAAGTGCAACCCGATACCAGATAGGTGGTTGGCGCTGCCATATACACCGGCGTGGAGTTGACAATATCACCAAGGCGGTAATTCCGGGCACGGAATTTAGGTGATGAGCCACTGGCCTCATAGGTTTTGTCACCACGCAAATAATTCACCCGGTTAGCACCCTGACTATCCGTACTGTTTAGAGCAGTTTTTTGGGCTGCACCAGCGGCAAGCGCATTAAACCAAGTAGTATTGAATAAGGCACCGGCATTGGTCGTCTGGTCGTAGGTCAGCACATTGCGACTGCCCACACCACTACTCCCATTCAACTGAGATTCCAATGTCGTTTTGGCGCGCCAACCATGCGTGTTATCCTGCACCAGCGATGGTGGCGTAGTCGCATTAGCCTGCACGATTTGATAGGCAATCAAGTCACCATGCCAGTCAGTCGAATCAAATGACGACTGAAATACATAAGCCGAAGAAAAAACCTGGGAACCACTGGAAGTAGTAGCCAAACCAGCCAGCGTAGGGTCAGTCGCCGCAGTAATGGAAGCAAAAGCCGTCTGCAGGGCAGTGGTCATGTTGTTGGGGTTATTGGCCTGGGCAAAATTACTGGGTGTACCATTGGGATAGGCCGCAATACTGGTCGTCCCCGCCGCATCACTGGTCCATTCACTGCGCACATCCGGCTTCTTATTGTTGTTGCTATCAGTAAAACCACCATACTTGGCTGCCAAGTAAAAAGGATTGGTAGTCTGTGACTTGGCATTCCCATTCTCCACCACATCAATCATGAAGGCACTAACCGTTTGATTTCCTATCAAATCAGAACGCAAGTCAGTCACATTGGCCCAATAAGCCAAACCGGCAATATACGGTGGAGAATTGGTTGAGCCCGTATTAGTACTGGCCAGGTTACTGACCCCCTCCTGATTGCCGATCGAATTGGTCCATGCCGTTACCCCACTGCCACTACCAGATACCGGAGGGGTACCCATATTGGAGGCTGGATCATCACTGGGCGCCGTAACCGATGTCTGGTTACCGGTAGCGTAACTTGCCCAGCCTGTTCCTGGCAAATCAACGTCACCATGGGTATTGGTATCACCAATGTAAATGATGAAATTCTTCTGGCAAGCATTGATGATGGGATCATCCCAATCTGTAATGACAGGGAAATTATCTTTCATCGCCGTGGTCAAGCCACTGGTAAATGCAGAGTAATTACCCAGCTTGCGATAATAGCGCAAGGCAGCATAATAAAGTTCAGCTGCCGGATCATAGGTTTTATAACCGTTGGCATCACCAAATTTATTAAGATAATTAATCACCCCGCTATTGGTCACACTACTACCCGTCGCATCATCGGTATCCGGATTGACCACAAAAGTACCATCTACACTGCTCCACTCAGCGCCCAGCGTGTAGGAATTGGAAGATGTACTTGCCGATGTTGTGCTGGAATTAAGACCCGGATACTTCATTCTAGCCCGCAGCACCCCACCCATACGCATATAATTGGAGTCAATCAGATAGCCAAAGGCACTAAAACGCATATCACCACCATGCGCCTGAATCAACCCTTCCGGCTTGTAATTACTACCATACGCAGAACAATTATCTTCCAGACCATTATTATATTTTGAACTAACTCCCAACCCCGTATATCCGGCGGCAGTGATGCCACTCACGGTGGTACACACCTGCACCATCGCATTGAATGTGCCAAGCGTTGTCCAATTTGAGCCATCATTGGAGCCGGATACCGTCACCTGCCAGTTGAGACTGGTAAACTTCAGTTGGCTATAAGAATATTGCGTCAATGTCGAAGCATTGGTTTTCAGGATACGGCTTCCATCAAACCCATAGACCTGATTCTGCCCTGACACAATTCTCGCACGCCGCAAGACAGTCAGCGTTGCGGTATCACCATTGGAATAATCCGTACTGGTTCCCGCAGTACCAGAGGCACGATTGCCACCAGTAAGGGTCTGCCGGAAAATATCAATAGCCGACATGGTCGCCCAGTTAAGCAGGGCACCACTCCAATAACTGCTTCCACAGGTTCGATTGGTTTTGCTATTCACCAGGCTTTTAGGGACAAAATAACCATTAGTTGAATCATAGCTAT
Source organism: Aquitalea sp. ASV15 (assembly GCF_016429115.1). NCBI lineage: Bacteria > Pseudomonadati > Pseudomonadota > Betaproteobacteria > Neisseriales > Chromobacteriaceae > Aquitalea > Aquitalea sp. ASV15. Next base: position 131,330 of record NZ_JAELTZ010000004.1, read on the forward strand.
AGCACTTGTACTGATCAAAATAACCACGGTGATCCTTGGTCATTTCTGTGGCATCAAAAGTACGGTTTGTATAAGCCTCACCAGCAGTCGGGTATTCTACTGACAAACCCAACAATACATTCGGACCATAGCGTCCACCCACCCCGGCCAAGGGCACACTGGCAACAGTAATAGCAGCCATGGCCTGCAGCCCACCCATCAGGGCGATCAACATGCCACAGGCAAATCTCATCCATATTTTTAGCATCATGTCTGCGCTCCTGCCTTTAACCATAAGGGCGGAAAATACTTTCCAGCGTCACATTGATTTGCTGATTCAAACCGAATCCCCGGCCAGTAATCCGATACAAATAAGACTGATCACCAGTCTGGGCGGTCAGATCGATACCCGCAGCACCATCGGGGAACACCTCGATCACATAGCGAGGTGTCAGCATTGCCGCGTAGGGAACCGTCCAGCTACTACTATCAATCGCTGCGGTCACCGTATCACTGGCATTACTCAGATTACTGTTGAGCAAAACATGCATCGGGCCGCTCGCGTTCGGCAGACATAGCCCGCTGGCAGTCACATTCGCAACCGTGCAATCGACAAATCCATTGGCATTAACGATGCTACCTTTGGCAATCAGGCCTTCGCTATAACGTAGCGTGGCTTCTGCCGCTTCGGTAGCCAATGAAAAGTCCCGCCCATTGCGCGCAAAACGCTCTTCCTGCACCGATGAATATGAAGCGGAGAGCGCTACCAAGGTCAATGCCACCAGAAACACCAGAGCAATAATCAGGGTAACACCGCGCTGTCGCCGCAAAGACCGACCGATCATGATTTCCGGTTCCTAAGACTAAAGGTGGACTCAAATACCCGGCGCGTCCAGCACGGTGCTGAAGCAATACAGCTCGTAGACGTAGATAGCGGAGAGACTATCGAGCCTGAGTCATTGGTACCTGCATAATTGCTGCCAAACATATTGAACGAAGCTGGCTCGGCACGGTTTTGGCTATAAACCGGATCAGTACGCGCCAGCAGGGCAATGCGCATCGCCACCACCTGACTCATGTTGACACTGCTACTAGGCGGCAGATAACTGTTTGGTACACCATCACCATCTGAATCCACCCCGAGCAATATCTGTAAGCGCTCTATATTGTCGGCTATCGGGCCCGTACTCAGATTGGGACTGCTGGGAGAGCTACCATTCCATGTCACATCACACATCAGTGTTGGGCGGGTAACCCCACCGATAGTATTGACGCTAATATAGAAACGGTTTTTCACCAGGGTATTGGCAACAGTAACCGAATTACCCAGACAATCCGGCATCGCATTACCGGAGCTGGCTTGTGGGCCGGTTAGAAAACCAATGGTAAATTCATCCGAGGTCACACCATTCAGTATGGCTAATCCATTTGATGCAGTGAAACCACTGACCGCTACATCATTGACTGCGGCCAAAACATCACTTGCCTGTATGCTGGGACTGGAGAAATTACCACTGGCATCGATTGGGGTAGGGTTATACACACCACTGGCATTAAATGTCCCACCCAGTGCATCGTAATAACCTGCCTGCTTCACAATCCGTCCAATCTGTGCCATGGCATAGCGTGCATTATCTTGCATCTGTGCATGCCCAGACTGGGCCTTGCTGGTCGATTGATTGGACACATACAAACTGGTAACGGCAAAGGTTACGATCAAACCAATAGTGATGGCGACCATCAACTCCACCATGGTCAGGCCGCTTTGTTTATAGCGTGCAACTCCGGATATTGGCATCAGTTCGGCCTCACAAAAAACTGCAGCTGCGCAGCCTGCGACACGGCAATCCCTTGAGATGCCTGTCCTCCGGCGTAACCAGCTCTTTCCTGCCAGCCGATGCTCACCGTATATCCATTACTGGCTGCTGCCACGCTAATGGTGCCGCTGCTCATACCACCGCGCACAGGATCGGCGGCAATAGCCGCCATTTCAGACAAATCGAAATCACGCTGCTGCGTGGTGGTACACGAAGCGGTAAAACAGTTGGTTACCGTTCCGGAAGAGGTCTGGCTATAGTCAGCGGTCGGATTATTACGAATGCGCTCTGCCATTTGCTCAGCCAGCAAGGACGCCTGGGCGCGGGCAGCGCTTTGAGCGGAGTAGCGCAGATTGTTCAGCTGCAAACCGGCAATGCCCAGCAAACCAATAGCCAGAATGACAATCGCCACCAACACCTCCAACAAGGTAAAACCACGCGCAGACTGCCGTATGACTTGCCGTTGACTCATGGACAAGACTCCCCACTGCTCAGTGCTGCGGGCATCGGACGGCCCGCAGAAGAAAAGGTCAGCTTTTTGGAAATGGCCGCGTTGGCACTGTCATCACACACCATGATGCTGTTTGCCGAAGTCCAGCTGCCGTTGTACATCTGCACCCGGCCGGTCGGCAGATAGCGGAAAGAAGTGACTGCTGAAGCATTGGAAACGGACAGGCGCAATGTGCTGTTGATATCCATCTTGCGCAGGACAACCAAGTCCGTCGTACCGGAAGCAATCGCGTTACCGAAATTGACTGAAGTACCCGTAACCAAAGTGTTATTCCGGTTCAGATCGGCAAAAACCACCCAACCGGAATTGAAACTGCTGGCATCACAGCCACTTGAGCTGGAACTGCTTGCGCAAACCACAACAGGTACACCCGTGCGCACCGCATTACTGCGAGCGGCCAGAAAGGTCTGCTGCAGATCATTGGCCGCAGAACTTATCCGGTTACTACGCACAAAGCTGCTCATAGAGGGTGCTGCTATAGCCAATAGAATGGATGCAACCGCCAACACCACAATGACCTCAATAAGCGTAAAACCGTTTGCCGACCTGAAACGAGCCATGAAAACACCTGAGCACAGATTTTTACATCTGCATCATAAGAAAATTCTTACTTCATAGAAAAATTTTCTGACAGACGCGCTTAAAAATCCGACTGCCGTGCCTGGTGACTTACAGCACATCCCCCTAGCGTGCCAAAGCCGCCCACAGGCGGCTTATGCGATGACATCAACACCAGAGCCAGCCCCAATGCAAAAAGCCCAGCTCGGTTGAGCTGGGCTTTTGTAAGGGGAGTCTGGCGGTGTCCTACTTTCACATGGCGAATGCCACACTATCATCGGCGCTAAGGCGTTTCACGGTCCTGTTCGGGATGGGAAGGCGTGGGACCACCTCGCTATGGCCACCAGACATAAACTGTCAACAAACTTGAAGAAGCTTTGTGCCCCAGACACCGTCTGGAACACTGAATTAATCAGGTATCTTTATCCTGGATCTTTGATCGCGTCGCACATTACACCATCCGTCAGCTCGGTCTCCCAAGCCACTCAAATGATAGGATCAAGCCTCACGAGCAATTAGTATCGGTTAGCTTAACGCCTCACAGCGCTTCCACACCCGACCTATCAACGTCCTGGTCTCGAACGACTCTTCAGGAGGGTCAAGCCCTCAGGGAAGTCTCATCTTCAGGCGAGTTTCCCGCTTAGATGCTTTCAGCGGTTATCTCTTCCGAACTTAGCTACCCGGCAATGCCACTGGCGTGACAACCGGTACACCAGAGGTTCGTCCACTCCGGTCCTCTCGTACTAGGAGCAGCCCCCGTCAAACTTCCAACGCCCACTGCAGATAGGGACCAAACTGTCTCACGACGTTTTGAACCCAGCTCACGTACCACTTTAAATGGCGAACAGCCATACCCTTGGGACCGGCTACAGCCCCAGGATGTGATGAGCCGACATCGAGGTGCCAAACACCGCCGTCGATGTGAACTCTTGGGCGGTATCAGCCTGTTATCCCCGGAGTACCTTTTATCCGTTGAGCGATGGCCCTTCCATTCAGAACCACCGGATCACTATGTCCTGCTTTCGCACCTGCTCGACTTGTCGGTCTCGCAGTTAAGCTACCTTTTGCCATTGCACTATCAGCACGATTTCCGACCGTACCTAGGTAACCTTCGAACTCCTCCGTTACACTTTGGGAGGAGACCGCCCCAGTCAAACTGCCTACCATGCACTGTCCCCGATCCGGATAACGGACCAAGGTTAGAACCTCAAAGGGGTCAGGGTGGTATTTCAAGGTCGGCTCCACCAGAACTAGCGTCCTGGCTTCAAAGCCTCCCACCTATCCTACACAAACCACTTCAAAGTCCAATGCAAAGCTACAGTAAAGGTTCACGGGGTCTTTCCGTCTAGCAGCGGGGAGATTGCATCTTCACAAACACTTCAACTTCGCTGAGTCTCAGGAGGAGACAGTGTGGCCATCGTTACGCCATTCGTGCGGGTCGGAACTTACCCGACAAGGAATTTCGCTACCTTAGGACCGTTATAGTTACGGCCGCCGTTTACTGGGGCTTCGATCAAGAGCTTGCACCCCATCACTTAACCTTCCAGCACCGGGCAGGCGTCACACCCTATACGTCCACTTTCGTGTTGGCAGAGTGCTGTGTTTTTGATAAACAGTCGCAGCCACCGATTCTCTGCGACCTGTCGTAGCTTCAACCGCAAGGGTCTACACCACAACAGGCATACCTTCTCCCGAAGTTACGGTATCAATTTGCCGAGTTCCTTCTCCTGAGTTCTCTCAAGCGCCTTAGAATTCTCATCCTGCCCACCTGTGTCGGTTTGCGGTACGGTTCTTGTGTAGCTGAAGCTTAGTGGCTTTTCCTGGAAGCGTGGTATCAGTCACTTCAGGTCCGTAGACCCTCGTTATCACTTCTCGGTGTTAATGAAAGGGCGGATTTGCCTACCCTAACCACCTACCAGCTTGAACGACCTATTCCAACAGGCCGCTGACCTAACCTTCTCCGTCCCCACATCGCACTACACAAAAGTACGGGAATTTTAACCCGTTTCCCATCGACTACGCTTTTCAGCCTCGCCTTAGGGGCCGACTCACCCTACGCCGATGAACGTTGCGTAGGAAACCTTGGGCTTTCGGCGAGCGGGCTTTTCACCCGCTTTATCGCTACTCATGTCAGCATTCGCACTTCTGATATCTCCAGCATCCCTTACGAGACACCTTCACAGACCTACAGAACGCTCCCCTACCATCTGCACTTACGTGCAAATCCGCAGCTTCGGTTATCAGTTTGAGCCCCGTTACATCTTCCGCGCAGGACGACTCGACCAGTGAGCTATTACGCTTTCTTTAAATGATGGCTGCTTCTAAGCCAACATCCTGGCTGTCTGGGCCTTCCCACTTCGTTTACCACTTAACTGATCATTTGGGACCTTAGCTGGCGGTCTGGGTTGTTTCCCTCTTGACGATGGACGTTAGCACCCACCGTCTGTCTCCCATGCTCGCACTTTCCGGTATTCAGAGTTTGCCATGGTTTGGTAAATCGCAATGACCCCCTAGCCATAACAGTGCTTTACCCCCGGAAGTGATACATGAGGCACTACCTAAATAGTTTTCGGGGAGAACCAGCTATCTCCGAGTTTGTTTAGCCTTTCACCCCTATCCACAGCTCATCCCCTAGTTTTGCAACACTAGTGGGTTCGGACCTCCAGTGCGTGTTACCGCACCTTCATCCTGGCCATGGATAGATCACTCGGTTTCGGGTCTACGCCCAGCAACTAAAGCGCCCTATTCGGACTCGGTTTCCCTACGCCTCCCCTATGCGGTTAAGCTTGCTACTGAACGTAAGTCGCTGACCCATTATACAAAAGGTACGCAGTCACCCCTTGCGAGGCTCCCACTGTTTGTATGCATCCGGTTTCAGGTTCTATTTCACTCCCCTCCCGGGGTTCTTTTCGCCTTTCCCTCACGGTACTGGTTCACTATCGGTCGATCACGAGTATTTAGCCTTGGAGGATGGTCCCCCCATCTTCAAACAGGATTTCGCGTGTCCCGCCCTACTTTTCGTATGCTCAGTACCAAGAATGAAATTTCGTGTACGGGGCTATCACCCACTATGGCGGCCGTTTCCAAGGCCTTCCACTATCTCAATCTCTATCACATACAGGCTATTCCGCGTTCGCTCGCCACTACTGACGGAATCTCGGTTGATTTCTTTTCCTCGAGTTACTTAGATGTTTCAGTTCACTCGGTTCGCTTCCACAGACCTATGTATTCAGTCTGGGATACCCTTGCGGGTGGGTTTCCCCATTCGGATATCGCGGGATCAAAGCTCTATTGCCAGCTCCCCCGCGCTTTTCGCAGGCTTACACGTCCTTCATCGCCTGTGATCGCCAAGGCATCCACCAGATGCACTTAGTCGCTTGACCCTATCATTTCAGTAACCTAGATTACCAATCCGACAGAATGTGTTTGTGCGACATGTCACAC